>JAAYDF010000304.1 GCA_012729395.1 Phycisphaerae bacterium | reverse complement strand
GACCTTCCGACCACGATCGGTTGTAGTAGCCATCAGGGCTCCTCCTTTCAAAGTGCAGTCACAACAACACTTATGGAGGATGCCCCTCGCTTTTTCAATTTACACAGGTTTCGATACTATCTCAACGGTATCCGACACCATCGCCTTCGACATCAGCCGGGAGGTACACGGCCACATAGGACGATGGACGCCTCCTATCAGTGTGTATTCTCCGTCTTGTTTTATCACCTTGGCAAGGACTGATTACGTACTTCTTGTCACGCTATGGGCCATCACCCTTCTTCTGTTTCTCCTGGTTCGCCTCATGTCCCCTTCGATTAGCCGGCTTCTGCCACATCCTCTTCCTCTCTGATCGGAGCAGGGGCAAGACTGACTGCGCAAGCGAGCAGCGAGGTGATTTCACGGACAAGACCATTCAGCTTCTCTCGCAGCAACGTGGGATCGGATGTGGATACTGTACGGCCGACCACCGCAATCAATTCCGCAAAATCATCCCCTGATAGGCTGATCGTATAGTTATGCCGGGTGTTTCCATTTTGAACACCAGGAACAGTTGCGATGATCCTCTGGCTTACATTATCCCAGTACGCATTAGACATTGTTAGGGGTACCTCTCCCAGTACCTTAATAATACCATGAAAGCGTATTGCACCGCTACGGTGAACTTCCATATCGATCTCCTTTCTTAGCACACCACAACAGTATTCCCTGAACGTCGGATGATTGCGTTCACAAAAGTGACCAGTTTCCGTGGGGCATCGGCCCTTCGGTTATTGATGCGAAGAGGACGCGCACACGCCGGGTGACGTATCCGTATTTCCCCAGTCCGTCTAACTGGGCGAATGTCGCACCCGAACCGCCGAGCGACATATAACGCACATTCAAGATCAACCCCTCCTCGAAGCTTAGCCTGCACTCCCCGTGACATTGTTGGGCTCCCATGCAAAAAGCGAAAAACGCAAAAACACAGCAACACTTCATGGTTAGGCGCAAAAAAAACCGAGGTTCGCGAGTTGTTCGCCTCAACTCGCGATCCCACCATAAGATTCAACTCTTAATATTAATACGTAATAGGCTGCAGCATTCCGTCTCATGGCTTGCTCCCTTCACTGTAACAACCAACAACATGCGGAACCACTAAAAACCTCCAGCAACACAGAACTACTAATTTTATATAGTCTACATCATGTTTTGGGTTTGTCAAGATCATATCGAAAAAAAGTGAAGGAGCGCAATCGCTCGATCCCTCAATCCCCTGGGCGGCAGCGGTCGCCTGGGGGGAACGTGGCGATGGGTTGGCCTTGGGGATTGAGGCGGACGGCGGCGAGGGGGGCGTCCGTGGTGAGGGTGAGGGTGGTGAGGGAGGGGTGGCGGAGTTCGCCTTGGTCGGTGGTGCGGAGCAGGATGTGGAGGGTGCCGTCGGGCAGGGTTGCGGTGAGGGCGTGGCCGTTGGGTATGGGCTCGAGGCGTAGGTCGGGGAGAGGCGATGCGGCGGAAGGTGATGGCACATTAGCGGGTGAGGGCGCGGCGGTGGAGGCGGACGCGTCGGCATGGGAGACGTCGGCTTTGAGACCATCCGCAGACTCCGGAATTGCACCGGCGGGATGCCCACCGGCGGGGCGCCGGTGCCACACCGGTTCACCGTCGGACTCTTGGTAGGGGCGGAGGACGGTGATGAACTCGGCGGTGCGGGCGGGGGCGGGGGTGGCGGCGGTGAGGTGGTACTCGGTCAGTTTGACGCGCGGGCGCGGGGGCGGGTCGAACTGGTCGGTCTGGGTGATGACCAGGTCGGCGGGGTAAAGGAAGTCCACGTGGCAGCGGGCGGGGCCGTTGTGGGCGAGGACTTGGCGGCCGTCGATGTGCATTTCGTTGGGGGCGTGCAGCCGCCACTCGAAGGTGGCGGGCTCCCTGGCGACCAGTTGGTCGTGGATCACGATGAGGTCCGGCTTGGCGAAGAGCACGCGGCGGGTGAAGCGTTCGAGGAGGTCGCCGTAGGCGGAGCCGGCCTCGCCGACGACGTAATCGAAATGCTCGCCGGTGCTGAAGTCGAGGATTTCGCCGCGGGCGGCGGCGGTGCGTTTGCCCTGGGTTTGGCCGTTGACGGTGATGCAGTTGGTGCTCTTGGTGTGCCACATCCAGTTGGTGTGGTGTTCGCTGCCGTAGATATCGCGCCAGCCGCTGCTGATGAAGAGCGGTTTACCGAAGGCGGAGAGGAGGAAGGCGTTGTTGGCGTCGTAGCCGTGGCTCTGGGTGCCGAAGGGGCTGGACTTGAAGAGGAAGCTGACGTTGTGGGCGGCGTCGAGGAGGTTGGTGTTGAAGACGGCCTGGCCGATGCCGCGAAAGCACCTGGAGGTCGGCAGGTCGGTCGGCGGTTGGGCGGGGATCTCGGGCAGGGCGCCGCGGAGGAAGCCGACGTATCCGCCGGCCGGCGAGGAAGGCTTGTGGGCTTGGACGTACCACTGCCAGTGGGGGTTGGCGGCCTGGGCGGCGAAGATGCTCATGAGGGGCACGTTGCCGGGCGATTCGAGCCGGCCGGTCAGATCGCCGAAGCCACCGCCGTAGGTGCCCGGTGGTTGCAGGTAGAGGGGGTAGTAGCCGATCTGCGAGAAGTAGGGCTTGCGGTAGGCGTCGATGTCCATGGCGGTGCGCATGATGTCGGCCCACCAGGTGAAGCGGCTGATGTAGCTGCGCCAGTAGGCCATGCCCTCATGCCAGCCCCCGTCGGCGTCGCTCCAAACGGGGTAGGCGTGGAAGAAGACGTTCATGGCGAACCAGACCCAGTCGGCGGCCTCGGGGACCTCGTCGAGGAAGGCGATACCGACCTCGCCGAGGAAGTGCCACGCGCGGTTGGCGTGGCTGCCGTAGGGCCGCCAGATGTGCCGCGGGGCGAGGTGGTTGTACATCTCCTGGCCGCGGATGCGCATGACCTCGCGGCAGCGGACGCGGTCCTCCTCGCTGAGGTAGTCGTGGAGGAAAGTGTAGGTGCGGGAGAAGAAGTAGGCGTAGGGCATGCCCGCCTCGTCGTTGTAGCGGTAGCCGGTGGCCCCCTTGGGGTCCCACTTGGCGGCGTCCATGAGCAGTCGGCGGGCGAGTTGGCCGTATTGGTCGTTGCCGGTGAGCAGGCGGGTGAAGGCGAGGGTCGCGGCGTTCTCGAGGACGGCGATGGTGTAGACGCGGTTGCCCCACCAGATGGTGCGCCATTCTTCGCTCTTGGTCGAGGTGCCGGGCGGATACTTGGGCGGCTCTTCGGTGGGCGGTGGTTTTTTGAGCAGGTTGTCGCACTGGCGGGTGAGGCGTTGGAGGCTGTCCTTCATGTCGCCTTGGGCCCGCTGCCGCAGGTCGTCGAGTTGTTCGGGCCGCAGGAAGAGGCGAGGGTGCGTCTTGGGGATGCGGGCGAGCAGCTCGTCGCGCGGGGGCATGGGCATGACGGCGGTGTCGGGCTTGACCGTGAAGGTGCGCACGCTGCTCCACGCGGACGGCTGGCCGGCCTCGTTGACGGCCCGGAATCGCCAGTGCCAGGTGCCCGGCTCGAAGGTGTGTGGCGGGCAGTGACAGTGCATGGTCAGGCCGCGGACCTCGTACCGCTGGCGCGAGAAGTCGGCGTCGGCGGCGACTTGCAGGTTGTAGGTGGTGGTCTTGGCCTGCGGTCGCCAGACGAACGCGGGCGGGTTGACCTCGGGCGTGCTCTCGTCGGCCGGCCGGAAGCCCCATTCACCCGCCTGGGCCGGCTTCTCATCGAGCCGCCAGGGGGACTGGGCGAGAGCCGTCACCGTTGTCAGGAGAACGACGACCCACGCGAGCGCCCCGTGATGCGATATTGGGGATAAGCCATCTGGATACTGCATGGTCTCGCACCTCCTGCGTGGTTGGGTCGTGAATCCACCCCGGTCGGTGGGAAGGGTATGTTACGAGGAACATCGTCTGCGGGAAAGCGGGCCATGTGAGGGTGTTACGTATGTATGCGTCACGAAGAGGCAAGCCGACGAGAGAGTTGGACGATTCATCATGAGCGGCTTCAAGACGCGGGCTTTGTTGCGGCGGCGAGGACGGCGTGGGTTTTGGCGAGGGCGGTGCGGGCGACGAGGCGCGGGTCCTGGCGGTAGTAGTCGGGGTTGAAGAGCTCGACGGAGACGGCACCGCGGTACCCGACGGCGTGCAGGTCGCGGATCAGTTGAGCGAGCGGCATGATGCCGTCGCCGGGGCAGACGCGGTGGGCGTCGGTGATCTGATCGGGCGGCGGCGGGTCGGCAGGGATGTCGTTGAGGTGGAAGCCGCCGTAGAGACTGCCGTGCAGGCAGCGGATCGTGCGGAGCGATGAACCCCCTTTGTAGAGGTGGTAGACATCGGGCAGTATGCAGGCGCGGGGATGGTCGGCTTCGATGGCCACCAGGGCGGTTTGGCCGAGGCGTGAGAGGTTGGCGGCGAAGCCCCACAGCTCGATGGCCGGGGTGACGCCGAAGTTCTCGGAGAGCTCCAGCAATTCGCGGTAGCGCTCGGCGGCGGCCAGCAGGTCGACGTTTTTGACCTCGCCGGCGGGCGGCAGGGCCATGTGGCTGGCCTTGATCTGCGAGAGGCGGTCCAGGTGGCGGCGGACCTCCTCGTAGGCTTTGGCCCGGGCGGTATCGTCGTCCACCATCCAGTGCGGGAAGGCGATCGCCCCGGTGACCGCGAGCCCCCGGTCGTCGAGCCGTTGGCGCAAGTCGCGCAGGCTGTGGCCGGCCTCGGTATAGCGATCGAGTTCGTCGGGCCAAGGCTCGATCCCCGCATAGCCGGCCTCGGCGGCGATGTCGATGACCTCGGTGATCGGCAGCTTGTGCCCACGAAGTGTGCTGGTGTTGAGGCTGATGGGGAAGTCGGGGCGGCCGGGCCGCTGGGGCTCGGCGTGCGTGTCGGGGGCGGCTCTTGCCGACTGCCGGGTACCGCCGGTGGTGCTCGCGGCAGCCAAGGTTATTCCCGTTGCCAGTAGCTGTCTTCGTGAAACGGGCGTGGACATCAGCGAAGGTCTCCTCATGCTCATGAGCAGCGGACATCGGCCGCGGCTGTGCGATCTTGGCGGCGATGGCCCCG
The DNA here is from genome assembly GCA_012729395.1 of Phycisphaerae bacterium. GTDB lineage: Bacteria > Planctomycetota > Phycisphaerae > UBA1845 > PWPN01 > JAAYDF01. The sequence continues at coordinate 21,796 of JAAYDF010000304.1, read as the reverse complement.
AGGCGGTGATGATACACGATTTGCGGGGGCGTTGCCGCTTTGGGGGCGTGCGGTCAGGTGTTGGGAAGAATTGCACGCGGTCCGCACTGCTTGCAGAGGCAGTGCCACACGATCACCCAAACACCGAGCACAGAGCCGTGCCGCACGCGACCAACGACCGCCAATCGCCAACGAGCCCCAAGCGCCAGCGCAATCAACCAGCGCCAAACGCCAACGAGCCCCGAGCGCGAGCGCGGGGATGCGGCGCGTCAGCGACGTACTCAAAACCCCGACTCGCCATCGCCGGGAAGGGGAGCCGTCCTGTCGGGCCCGAGGACGACAAACAGAGCCGCGACCGTCAGGGAGCGGTTCTGGTATGGCCAGGCAGTGGTTCCGGCAGAGGGGGCGGCAATGGAGCATCAGCTCCGCGAGGGATCGGCAATTCCGACAGGTGGGGCGGCAGTTCGGGTAGGGGATGGAGAATCTGGCTAACGAAGAACCGCTTCCTTACGGTCGCGGCTCTGATGGGCGCTCCCGTAGCGGTCGCCCCCCGCGGCGACCGGCGTATTCTCTGCAGATCCGCCGGCCGCCCCCTCCGCCGCGGCGGAGGGGGCGGCCGCTACGCCATGACGTGAACTGCTCTCGTTCCGGGAGTTGACCCGCCCTTGCTGGTATGCTACCTTGAGCGAGTGGCCTATGGCGACAGTCGGGTCCGCGATCCTCAAGCGGGGTTCTTGCCCCCGCCAACGGGGAGGCGACCTGCCGAACGAAGGCTGGGCCGCGGGCAGCGTGTTGCCCATTCGATGTTCGCTCAGCCGCAGGGCATCGTCCCGGCCTAGACTCGGCATCATCCCGGCACGTGCAGCAGAGGTGACGCACAGCATGGCAGCACTTCGTGACAGCCTGAACACCTCTGCCGCGTGCACGCTGCCGGAGGCGCCTTTGCACTGGCGGTATTCCTGTTCCTGGGGCCTGGACCATATCGGCCCAGCGGGCCAAGGAGCCGCGGTCGCCCAAGGAGCCGCGGTCGCCCAAGGAGCCGCGGGCTTCAGCCCGCGCGGTCCTTCGGACGGTGCGACCGCCGGCATCCACAACGCCGGCGGCATAGGTGGTTTACTCGCCGTCGAAGCCCCGCAGGCCGTAGGCGACCCGCTGCGCCACTGGTACTTCTACGACGGCAACGGCAACGTCGGCCAACTCCTCGCCTACGACGCCGCCGGCCCGACGGTGAACGCCACCCCCGGCGCCAAGTACGAGTACGACCCGTACGGCCAACTCGTCAACTGGACGGACACCCTCGCCAACCCCTTCCGCTTCAGCACGAAATGGCACGATACGGAGGTGTCCCTGGTCTACTACGGCCGCCGCTTCTACCGCCCCGACCTCGGCCGCTGGCTGAACCGGGATCCGATCGAGGAAAAGGGCGGCGTGAATTTGTATGCCTTTGTCCGGAATCGGCCAACCAACAGTTACGATGCAACCGGACTGGCTGGGCCGTGGCACCCGTTGTGCTGCATCAGCGAGTATCTCGCGTGTAAAGCCCATCGTTGCAGGAGCAAGTGTGCTCCCCTCTGCGAGACGGCACTTGACAACTGCTGGAAGAAGAAAATACCTGATCCCTGCCATGCAGCAGGTTATTGCGGCGCATCCTGGCTGCTGTGCCACGTTACAAGTGGTGATTGTGGCAAATGGAAGGTGCCGAAAGGTACACTGTTTCGCATTTTGTGCCACCTAGGCAACCCCCTGGTACCCTGAATCACTTGTGGATGGTGCGTCCGGACATCAATCGACATGCGACGGGATTATGTCCACTTGTGCCAACCCGAAGGAGACGAGGTGATGGAATCAGTCAAACGGTTCAACGCGATCCCGGCTTGGCTTCGGCCTGCCATGTCTGCACTGTCTTGCCCAGTAACTATTCTGCTGTTGGGAGCAGGGTGTCCACTCCCTTCGGAGTACTGGGTGCCGTCGCCCGAGTTGCGCTACGTGCTGAGCCACCAAGAGCAGTTCGCCCAAACAGATGAACTCCGGACGGCGGGGCTGGCGCCAGGTACAGTGCGGGACGACTTGACGGGTCTCTCCGGTTGCTTCGGGGCGTATAGCATCTGGAATGCTCCGTTCCTCAGTATTCCCAACGCCGAGGTATACGTATTCGATGCCACCACGGGAGAGATGCAATACATGGTGTGGCAGGCGGGCTTGGTTGCTGGACATAATGCAGCATTTGAAGTGATAGGCAACGATCGTATCGTGGTCACCAGACAGATCGAGGGCGAGACCCAGGCAGTCGAAGCCCTGGTTACACTCGATGGCGACGAGATGCGGATAGCCTACAACGCTGCCGACGGCAATGATCTCGATGGCGAGCTGGGCGAGCCGGATGATCCGCGGGTGGCCATGGTTTTCCGTCGGTTCGTATGTCCATGACTTGGCGGGCGCCGCAAGACGGGGCGAGGGGACATTCTACGTTTCGACTGGTTTCGGGCTGGAATGGAAAAGGGGACGCAGCTCTTTGTCTTGACTCTTGCCTCTGCGTTCCTCGGCGACCTCGACGGTAGAACGAGAAGGGGTGAACGGCAGCGGGCTCGGAGTGAAGATCCGCCGATTTCGCAGATGATGCAGATTGAAGGTGGTGTGATCTTGATCAGCCCGGCCCATCTGCGAAATCGGCGTCATCTGCGGACCAATCCGGTTTTACGATTCGCTGGACGGGAAGACGGGACAGGTTCGTGTGTGGAATGCGACATCGCTGATCCCGTGCAGCAGATGGTTTGCGAGGGGCGTCACCCGGGGACTTGCGTCCCCGGCTCGCTTGCAGGATTCGCGGGACAGAAACAGGGTCGGAAGCCAATTGACGGTGGACCCGGGTAAGGGCGAAGGACGGGATGAGTCCAATGATTGACGTATGGCGGCGCCTCTGGCGGCCTGCGGCCGTGCTTCGAGCGGATCGAATCGTGCAGGGCGGCGCTTGGACGCACGAAGCATTCGTGGCGATCGGATCAATCCAGACATCGAGAACCTCGCCAAGGCGAGCTGGACGATAGGGGCAGGCGATCCCGACCCACCCGGCATGAGTGCCGGGCCTAGCGCAGACGAAGCAGTATCCAGGAGGGACGCCAAACACATCGCAGGTCGAAGGCCTGGGACGAGATCACGCCCCGCGGGTCGGTCCTGAAGGAACCGTTCATGCCATGGCCTCGTTCGGCACACGTGGCGCTATTGTGCGATGCGACATGAACGAGCCTTACAGGCTCGCCTCGAATGCAAGGTGACCGTTTCCCCAGGGCTTCACCCTGGGCTGTCAGAACGACCCCGTTGGGGTCGGCAGGGGAATGGGAAAACGGGCCGGGTTCGTTTGTGGTGACCAGATTCGTTTGTCCAGAAACAGAGCTGCGTGCCCTTTCGTGCCCCATCAGTAATGTCCCCTTTGGCCACTCAGCCGGACACAACTGCCTCACGACCCTGCAACACTCGGAAGATCTGCGGATACTGTAACGGGTGACGCAGCAGCAGAGCTTCCGTCCACTCGAAGGATCTGGGGCTCGTCGCCACTCTCTATCCCAGACACTGTTGAAGGCCGCATGAGCTGAGAGCGGCTCGCCTGCTTCCCCTGCGTACCAACGCCACACCAAGCATCACAAGGCAGATTGTGCCCGGCTCAGGCACCGTAGAGAGCTCAAAGGCAAGGTCGCCGCCGAAAACGCTTCGTTGCCATGGGGCAACTTCTGGATTCGCGTAGGCGAACCCATTCTGATCGGCTGTGGCGAACTCCCACACGAATAGACCCAAAGGGCCACCGCTCTCTGCGATCTCGATCCAGTATGGAGTGTCGGCCACCAGTGAAACCGGCGATGAAAGGATGGCCTGAAAGCGGTATTCCGGATAGAGTCCCGCCTCCCCAGCGGAAGCCGAGACCAACATGCCGGTCGCTTCTCGCTGGGGATTCGCAACCGCGAGCTCAGCAACCAGATTTCCCGGCAACCCGCCAGCAAGATCCGGCAGGTAGAAACGAATGCGCATCATCTCGTCCGCTGGAGGGCTCGCCAGGCCGTAGTGGCCCCACCATGCTATCTGGCGAATAGCCGCGTCGGCCTCAAGCAGGAAGTCATCCGCTAGTACTTGCGAGTTCCCCATCATTCCATACGCAGGGTAGTTCGTATCGCTCGGCCAACCGCCGCTCTGGCTGGGGGTATGCCGCCGCAAAACACCCTCGTCGGCAACTACCGCTGTGGGCAGAGCCCCTAGCAACACAAGCCAGCCGCACAACTTGGTCATCTCGCACGCCTCCTGGTTTCCAGCTCCGGCGGTCGAACTCCCGTACACGACAACTCGCACCACAACGAGGGCCAACACTTCTCGCACAAGGGCGTCGCGTCACATTTCAGGCCATGAACCCGATACGCGCACGCGTCGGAATCGAGCATTCATCCATCCAAGGACAGCTTCTTCCCATCCCGCCCGCTCCTCAGGCGACGGCTCGCCTCGCTCCATTATCAATCTGCCGCACTTTATCGCCCCTGTCAAGAAGACCCTTCAGACTATAGGTATTGTATTTCATCCGGGAAGTGGCTCACCCCCCCCCCTGGCCAGTACGCTCTCAGCGTGCATGGCCGGCCGCGTTGTCCGCCAACGTCAGCACCGGGTCGCGTCCTTGCGGTTGGCCCAGTTGTGAACGATGACGCAGTTTCCGCCGAGATCAAAGCAATCGCAACTGCCATCAGGAAAGGTGTTGCCGACCGTGCCCCCTAGCTCGGTGCGGCATCGCCGCATCATACCGAAGTCGACCTGGTCGACGTCGCCATCCGCTTCGTAGTCATCGATCGCCGCGGGGCCATCGAGCAACCCGAAGCCTTGACGCGCCGCAGCCGCCTTGGGAGTTCTGAACCAAAACGGAAGCTCCCAATCTCGGCCTTGAGCAGGACGGGATCAGGAGTTACACTGCGTCCATATTGTCCGTGGATGGTCCGCGGGCGGTCGCCACGGCGACATGGCTCCGTGAAATGGGCACCACGCGTTTGACCACCGGCGGGGACGGAGAGTCTGGAGGGTCGGCAAGGTTCGCCAAACGCCACCCGCTCCCCCCCTACCCCCGAGGCCACGTGGCCGCCCCTCGCGGAATCAGATGTTCTACCAGGCAATCCCGTACGGCTTCAACGCACGATCGACCGCCTTGGCTTGGAATCCGCCTTTTGCCCCCGCGGCCGACCGCGCAGAAAACGACGGGAGGGACACTCATCGGGCCCGTCCCGCTGTGTTGTTTTTGTGGAGTATTCAAACACTATGAGACACCTCATCCCAGCCCTTGCTCTCGTTCTTATGGTTTCCGCCGAGGCACATTCCCAGTGGAAGCCCGCCGGCGAACGGCTCAAAACCTCCTGGGCGGAGAAGGTCGATCCTGAGAACGCATGGGACGCCTATCCGCGTCCCCTTTTGAGAAGAGAGCAATGGAGGAACCTTAACGGCCTGTGGGACTACGCCATCCGTCTTCGGTTCTCCCCGCCCCCGGCGGCATACGACGGGACAATCCTCGTCCCCTTTCCCGTCGAATCGAGCCTCTCGGGTGTGATGAAAACGGTCGGGGAGGATAACGTTGTCTGGTATGAGCGCCGTTTCACCGTGCCCCCAGAGTGGGGTGACCGCGATATCCTGCTTCATTTCGGGGCCGTGGACTGGAAGGCGGACGTCTGGTTGAATGACATCAAGATCGGCTCCCATACCGGCGGTTATACCCCCTTTCATTTCAACATAACTCCCTATCTGAACAGGACCGGCGATCAGAAACTGGCCGTCAGGGTCTGGGATCCGACGGATCAATCCTATCAGCCGCGGGGCAAGCAGGTCAGCAAGCCGCACGGCATATGGTACACGGCCGTGACCGGAATCTGGCAGACCGTGTGGATCGAACCCGTCTCCCGCGGTCATCTCATCGGGATCAAGACGACCCCGGATATTGATAAGCAGCAGGTCCGTGTCGAGGTTTCAACACACCAAGCCATACCGGGCGATTACGCCGAGGTGAGAATCACGGCGGACGGCGAAGCCGTGGCCGTCGCCCGGGCGGTAATCACCGAGGCGATGGACATCCATCTGGAATCGCCCCGGTTGTGGAGCCCCGAATCGCCCTTTTTGTACGATCTGGAGGTGACGCTTTACAGCGGGGGGGACGCGATCGACCGGGCCAAGAGCTACTTCGCCATGCGCAAGTTCTCCACCGCCCGGGATGAGTACGGCATCGTGAGGCTGCAACTCAATAACGAGGACTACTTCCCCATGGGCACGCTGGATCAGGGCTGGTGGCCCGACGGGCTTTACACGGCGCCCTCGGACGACGCCCTGCTCTATGACATCCGGGCGGTTAGGGATCTGGGTTTCAACCTGATCCGCAAACACGTCAAGGTCGAGCCGGCTCGCTGGTATATGCATTGCGATCGCGAGGGGCTATTGGTCTGGCAGGATATGCCCAGCGGAGACCAGACCCCCGTCTGGCAGATGCGCCAGTATTTCGACGGCGTCGAACTGCAGCGCAGTCAGGAATCGGAGGCTAACTTTCGAAAAGAATGGAAGGCGATCATCGACCTGCTGTACTCCCACCCCTCGGTCGTGACTTGGATTCCCTTCAACGAAGCCTGGGGGCAATTCAAGACCGAGGAAATCGCCGAGTGGACCAAGCGGTACGATCCGTCGAGACTGGTCATACCAGCCAGCGGCGGGAATCATTTCCAGACCGGCGACATGCTGGCCATTCACCACTATCCGGCGCCGAGCCTTTATCTCTACGATGCTGCCCGCCCCACAGTGCTGAACGAGTTCGGGGGGATCGGACTGGCCCTGAAGGGACACCTGTGGGAACCCGACCGGAACTGGGGTTACATTCAATTCAACTCCGAGAAGGAGGTCACGGATCAGTACGCACAGTATGCCGGAGAGCTGATGAAGCTCATCAAGGCCGGCATATCCGGAGCGGTGTATACCCAGATAACCGACGTCGAAATCGAGGTAAACGGTTTACTGACCTATGACCGGGAAAAGTTCAAGGTAGACGTCGATCGTATCAGACAGGCAAACCACACAATTCGCGGCAGTCTGGCGAAATGAAAAGGGCAGTCACCGCGTCGTGTCTTTGTGTGTGAGTCGGCGCACGATTCTGCACATGAGTCGGCAGAGGATGCGGTTTGCTCCAAAGCTCAGTACTCGCATGCGTGGGCATCGCATCCGATTCCCGTTCGGCGAGGATGAATTGGGGGAGTATTTCGGCAACCCCGAGTCGATCATGGGAGTGTGGGGACACTGAACGACCGAACAATGGGATTGCGCTGAACGATGGATTTCATGACCCGAGATCAGTCTGCGACCCCGGCTCTCATGAACGGTGCTCGCTCATGGCATTCGTTTACATTATGATTTCGAAGACGTTGTTACAACAAGCTGTTTTTTTGCGAGGAATGACACGATGACGGAACGAACCTGCTTGCTCATCCTGGGGATGGCGACATGTGCGTTGTTCGGAACAATGCTCAACGCCGCCGAGCCCACCACTCTCAAGGCGGACGATGCGAAATTCACCGCGGCCGAACCCCCGACCGGTGCGATGTGGGCGGATTCGCTTGATCTCAAGAACATGCCCCAGGATTACAGTTGGAGCCATGCCGGGGTGACCATCGAGGACAAGCCGCTAACCCTGAACGGTCAGGTCTATAGGCACGGCATCGGCACCCACGCCAACAGCGAAATGATCGTCAATCTCAAGGGGATGGCTACCCGCTTCGAATCGGTGGTCGGCGTGGACGACGAGAAGAAGGGAAAAGGCTCAGTTGTATTCGCGGTGTGGGTGGATGGGAACGAAATCGCCCGCACGCCGGTGCTTCGTGGCGGGGACAAGCCGCAGGTGCTGTCCGTGGATCTAACCGGCGCGAAGGAACTGCTTCTGGTCGTCGAGGATGCCAATGACGGAATCGACAGCGATCACGCCGACTGGGCCGGTGCGTTGATTACGCTGGTGCCCAACGCCAAGGAAAAACCCGTGTCGGTCAAGCCTCAGCAAATCACCGAAGCGCCGCCACGTATCGCGATGGGGACGCCTCCGGAGCCCGCCATTCACGCCCCTCGCATCACGGGAGCCACGCCCGGCCGACCGTTCCTGTTTCGGATTCCCGCCACCGGTTCTTCGCCGTTGAAGTACACGGTCAAGAACCTACCCGCCGGCCTGACGATCGATTCCGCTACCGGCATCATCACCGGTTCGCTCAAGGGCGACGGCGAAACCGCAGTTGAGGTGACGGTTGAAAACTCGCTGGGCAGAACCTCCTCCACGCTGACGATCGTCGGCGGACAGCACAAACTCGCTCTGACGCCGCCGTTGGGCTGGAATTCCTGGAATTGCTGGGCTGGTGCTGTGGATGACGCCAAGGTCCGTGCCGCCGCTGATGCCATGATTGCCAGCGGATTGGCCAACCACGGTTTCACGTACATCAACATCGACGATACCTGGGAAGCGGGCACCAAGCTCGAAGGACAGAAGGACGACGAGGTCGGACCGGCTCGCGATGAACAGGGCCGAATGCTGTGCAACAAGAAATTCCCGGACATGAAAGCCTTGGCCGACTACGTTCACAGCAAGGGTCTGAAACTCGGCATTTACTCCTCGCCCGGCCCCAAGACCTGCGCCGGCTTTGAGGGCAGCTACCAGCACGAGGAGCTCGACGCCAGACGCTGGGCGGAATGGGGCATTGACTTGGTGAAGTACGACTGGTGCTCCTATGGCGGCATCGCCCCAAATAACTCTCTCGAAGAACTACAGAAACCCTACCACGTCATGCGTGAAGCCCTGGACAAGGCCAACCGCGACATTGTGTACAGCCTCTGCCAGTATGGCATGGGAAGGGTGTGGGAATGGGGCGCCAAGGTCGGCGGCAATTACTGGCGGACCACCGGCGATATCAACGACAGTTGGTCGAGCATGTCGGGTATCGGTTTCTCGCAGGATTCCGCCTCGCCCTACGCTGGCCCGGGACACTGGAATGATCCGGACATGCTGGTGGTTGGCAAGGTCGGCTGGGGACCGTCGCTGCACCCGACCCGACTAACCCCCAACGAGCAGGTCACGCACATCACCCTGTGGTCGCTGCTGGCTTCCCCGCTCCTGATCGGCTGCGACATGAGTGAAATGGATGATTTCACGCTGGCGCTGCTGACCAACCCGGAAGTGCTGGAAGTCAATCAGGACGTGCTCGGCAAAGCCGCCCGCCGTCTGGTTGTCCAAGGTCGCTGCGAGGTCTGGGCTCGCCCGCTCGCTGACGGCACGATGGCAGTCGGTTTGTTCAACCGGAATCGCGCTGATGCCTCCGTCACTGTCCAGTGGAGCGATCTGAAACTCAGCGGCAGGCAACCGGTTCGCAACCTGTGGCTCCGCGAGAATGTTGGCACGTACGAGGATTCGTACGCGACGTCCGTTCCTCGTCACGGTGCAATCATGCTCAAGATCGGTACGCCGAGAAAGAAGTAAGTCAACAACCGATGACGAGTCCAGATGTCTCAACGCGGAGGACGCCGAGGAACTCACTCGGCGTCCTCCGCTATTGGTGGCGAGGCGTAAGCGTTCGGGTGAGCGTTTGGCGAACCCCGTTCATTCTGGCGCGGGTGGATTCGCGACGCGCTCGGCCTTCCAGCGGTCGGACAGGACCGGGTCGAGCCGGCTGACGGGCGCATCCGCGATCCGGGCCAGCACGTCGTTCAGATAGACAACCGGTTCAACGCCGTGCCGCTTGCAGGTGGCCACCAGGCTGGCCAGGATGGCGCCTGTTCGCCCGCCGTTGTCGCTACCGGCGAACAGCCGGTTCTTCCGCAGAAGGCAGAGCGCTTCAGAGGGAGCATTCTACTTCTTTGCCGGCCCGGTCGTGCTCGGCAGACAGCCTCAGGTACCGCTCCACGGTCGCGTGCGGCAAGCTCGCTTCCATCGGGTTGACGCTCAGGGCATATTGCCAAGCGGCATCGGCCAGATAACGTCCCACCGTCTGCCGGATGGCCTCCCCCCGGGGTCGCGCCGCTACCCCACGCGAGATCACATCTCCTACTATCAGCTACATACTCGGGCCCGTGGCTGCCTCAGCCCGACCACGGGTCGGAGTGCCTACCCATGCCGCCCATCGAGACTCCATCCTATCGCCAACATACCGGGAGCGGACGCGGACGCGTTGACCTGTCACTCACTCGGCAGGATGATGGGACGAAAAGTACCGGCCGTTGGTGGGAACCCGGCGGCCACCGTAGGCATCCAAGATGATGAAGAACAGGACGATACCGGCCCCGGCTCCCCGACGGGCGAGCGAAGCGGATGTGCTCGCCGAGCAAGCCCGCGGCGGGGACATGGGCGCGTTCAGCCGGTTGGCGACGCTGTACATGGACAGGATCGTCAACACGTGCTGGCGGGTCTGTGGGCACTGGGAGGACGCCCAGGATCTGGCCCAGGAGGCGTTCCTGCATGCGGTGCAGGGCATCTCCTCATTCCAGGGGCGTTCGGGCTTCTATACGTGGCTGTTCCGCATCGCGGTGAACCTGTCGATCGCCCATCGCCGCAAGCAAGCCCGGGGGCCGCGGTTGGCGCCTCAGGGCCAGGAGTTGGACTGGGACCAGAATCACCAGGCGGCGAAGCTGGTTGGGCGAACCCGCGGGCAAGCGCCCCAGCCGGCCGAGGCCCTGCAGGCCAAGGAGACACAACGGATCCTGCTGGCCGGGCTTGAGGAGCTCGACCCCGAACAGCGGGCCATGATCGTGCTGCGGGATATCGAGGATCTCGATTACCGGCAGATTGCCGAGGTGCTCGATGTCCCCGTGGGCACCGTCAAATCCCGGCTCCATCGGGCACGCATGGAGCTGCGAGCAAGGCTCAAGCCGGCGCTCGGGGAGGAATGACCATGCACGCACGCGAACGCGAAGAGCTCGAAGCACAGTTGTCGGCCTACCTGGACGACGAGCTGCCGGCGAAGGAGCGTGCGCTGGTCGAGTCCTGGCTGGAGCACGATCGCGAGGCCCAAGCTCTTCTGGAGGATCTACGGGCGGTGCGGACCGGTCTGCAAGCGTTGCCGCGGACCCAGGGATCGGCGGAACTGATCGAGCAGATGCGATCCCGGCTCGAAAGGCGGGCTTTGCTGGGCGAAGAGGGTCCGGTCGGCGAGGTGATCCGAACGCCCTCGCTGCCCGGGCGCCGCTGGGTCGCCGCCGCCGCGGTCATTGCCCTGACTTTCGTGGCCGGCTATGTCACGTGGTCCTTCCGCGAGCCTGAGCTGCCGCTGGCGGGTGATCGGCTGGCATCGGCTCCTCGACCGGAGGCCCAAACGGCCTTCCGCAGGGTGCCGAGCGAGACAGCCAACGCCAGCCGTGAGAAGGTCGAGGTCAGTCCGCCGGCCGCGCCTGCCTCTGCCCAGCCGCTCGCCGAAGAGTCACACGCGGTTACGCTGCGAAGGGCACCGATGGCCAAGGGCAATACGACGGAGCGGCCGCCTTCGCGCTCGCCCATCGACGACGCGGCTGTCGCCGTTCAGCATGCGGAGTCTACTGTCGAGGACGTTCCCCCTGCGGTGGCGCGAGCGAGGACTGCCGGCTCTGCATCGCCATCCTTGGCAGCAAAGCCCGCGGCCGCTCGGCGCGATGACGCCGCCCCCCCTGCGAAGGACAAAGATCCGGCGATCCGCGAAGTCGTTGACGCAAACAAACGCACGCCCGCCGCTTCGCCAGCCTCACCGAGGTCGCTGGTAGCCCCCCCACCGCAACCGCAGGAGAAGGAGGGGGAGCAGCAGCAGAACACGGACCTGCGGCAGGTGCATCGCGATGAGCCCGACAATGCACTGATTCTCAAGGATGCCGTCGGCGAGAAACGGCCCGACTCGTCTGCGGTGGCCGAGCGACCTTCACTGCCCGTCCTGGCCAACCGCGCGGTGAGCTCGCTTGCCCCTCCATCGCCCTCCGCGGGATGCGAGACCGCAAGCAAGCTCGAAACCACGAGCCCTTCCCCCGCCAGGGGCTACAGCGTCTTGCTGCGATCCGCAGGCCGGGTGCCCCTGCCATCAGCCACCGCGCCAGCGTCTGCATCCCAACCTGCAAGCGCTCCGGCCTCACAGCCGGCGTCACAACCCGCGCCGTGAGCCCTCCATGGCGTCGAGCCCACTGTGGCTTCCCGCAAGAAGGCAAACGACAAAACACCGCCGCGCATGTCGCGACAAAGTTGAACGTGGAGAGCCAGCGATCAGCTTGCCGTGAGGCGTTCGCGGATCTGGGCGAACTTGCTGGGGCTGAGCAGAACCTGCTCGTAGACCCGTTCGATGATCGGTGCCCCGATGCGTTCGAAGTCGGATTGCCGCGGGGTGATGAGCAGGCCGGCGAGGTCCACCGCACCGGGACTGATGAGGTACTCGTCGGGGCCATGGCCGTAGATCGTCGGCCGGTGGGCGCGACGCGGGTACACCCAAGCCAGCCAGCGGTCCTCGGCCCAGGTGGCAAAGAGGTTCAGCATCGGCTCGGGCTCGGCGGGGTGCACGGCACCGAAGGCATCAACCACCTCATGTAGCGTGTGCTCCACGCGGTCGATCTCGGCCCCGACCACCAGTACCATCGGGCGCCTGCTTGGCCGCGTCACCCCCACCCGGACGGCATCGCGGCGAATCCACTCGATCCAGCGTTGCCCGTTCTGGTTGCGGTCCGCGCACAACTGGGCGGCGAGTTCCGTCTCGAACGGTGTCCCCCCCGCCGGGGCGGCCTGGAAGTGCATGTGGTCCGGCGCGGACGCCCCGCACAGCGGCCCGTTGTAGAAGACCGTGTACCGGCCGTTGAGATCCCGAGCCAAGGACAGCAGGGGCTCCAGATACGGCACAATGCGTTGCGGCTCGTGAGCGGTACTGACGATCGTGAAATGCGGGTCAAAGATCGGGGCGGGGTTGCACAGGATCAGCCAGGCTTCGCGATACATGATACCGCGCTGCTCGGGCGGTCGATTGGCCGCACACAGAAAGCACGGCCGCGCCGCCAGTGAGGCCGCGTCGATCTTGGCGCCGGTGCTGACCACGCGCGCGGGGTTCCACTGTGCCAGAACACGGGATCCGCCGACGTCGAACGAACGCGTCACCGACCGCTTCAATGCCGCCAGCCCTTCGCCGAGCCGCGGCCACTCCGTGCACTGTCGCCGCCAGAGGTGCAACACCTGTTGATTAAGCGCTCCCGGCACGGCGGCACAGATGTCGTCGGAAGTCATTGAGCCGCCTCCCGACCCAGGTTCACTCGCTGCCTGGCGATCACTTCGAGCGTACGCAGCCGATCTTTGTACGTATCATGGGCGTTCCGAGCGGCCAACGGCAGGTTGGCGTCCGTGTTACCCTCCCACCGGCGGCACAGATAGAGCGAATCGTAGATCCGCCCGATCTCGTAGTGCCGGCTCAGCCGCATGCCCATGTAGTAGTCTTCGCCGTAACTGACGTTGGGGAAAGGATGGGCCCGCAGCAGATCGGTCAGGAAGGCCCGCGGAGCCCCCAACCCGTTGACCCGCAGCAGGTTGTTTCGCCCGTTGTCCCGCGTCCACTCGCGATGGTCGATCACCCCGGGGGGCAGGTCCTCGAGGTTGAAGTTGACCACCTTGTACGACCCGACCACCATGGCGTACGGGCCCTCGCCCATCTTCTCGACGATTTGCCGCAGGGTGTCGGGCGATGAATACAGGTCGTCTGAGTCAAGCTGGACGGCGACCCGGCCGCAGGCTTCCGACGCTGCCGCCAGGCTCCAGCAACCGCCGATCATCAGATCGGTGGCCTCCGGAATCAGGTGGACCAGCCGCGATTCCTGGGCAGCCAGTTGCCGCAGAACAGTCGTCGTCCCGTCCGTCGAATGGTTGTCGACCACGATCACGTTGAACTCGAACGGGGCCTTCTGCTGCAGAGCGGAATGGACCGCGTCGGCGATGGTCTTCTCGCGGTTACGAACCGGGATGACCACGCTCGCCTCGACCGGGAACGAAGCGGTGCCCGCCGGCGGACGATCGAATGGAGGCTCAAGCTTGGCCCCGATCCTCGCCAGGTGAGCGGTGACGATCTGCTCCATTTCCAACTGGGCGGTGCGGTTCCGCGGATCGACGTAGTCGAAATGCTGCTGGCCCGCGGTTCGCTCCTCAGGCAGGCAGACATACAGAGCTTCGGGCAGGCGCACCGGCAGCGAGATGGCCGACAGCCGCAGCCGTAAATCGTACAAGGCTCCGCAGGTCGTATCCGCCAGCGGCCCCCACCGCTTCTCCGCCTCGCGGATAGCGTCGGTGCTGAACGCCATGACCGGCCCGAAATCGAACCCATCCCGCAAGCTGCCCAGCTGGTAGTCGATCGTCGGGTGCTCGACCATGCCCTCGGCCGTCTGCTCGCGGTAGTGGCTGTAGACCATGGACGCGCCGATATCCGTGAGGACCGCGGCCAGTCGTCTCAGCCCGCTCACGGACGCGACGACCCCGGCATCGCCGTTGATGCAGAACACAATCGGCGTCGAGACCTCCATGAGGGCCTCGCGCCAGCTCTCGCCGTTGAAGACCTGCCCCACGGAGATCCGAACCAACTTGATGTCGGTCTCCGGTAATCGCTCAGACCCCGCCGGGCCGATGAAAACCACCTTGTGCACGCCGGCGGCGCGCCACGCGGGCAATGAAGCCTTGACCCATTGCACCGGCATCCGACCGGCATGGGGAACAATGCATGTGCTCGAAATCACCGTCTACACCCTTTCCACCCGGCAGTCGCTCTTGACCAACACCGGCCCATCGGAGCCCAACCACCGGTCGCCTACCTCGCTGCGAGGTCATCGCTTCGGCCGATCCGCCCGGACACGCCAACGCGGCACAACCGGGCCCCACCTTGATCGGTACCCACTGCATCCGGCCAAGCCTTCAGCGCCCCGAGCATGGGAAGGAAGAATCATAACCGAGGCCCGACCGGCGGCCAAATGGCGATCCGACACCCGCTCGGGCAAGGGTGCATCCGCCGTTCAGTGGCAAGTTGCCAAAGGCGAAGTATCGAGGGTGGCATGGGTCGGTACTCCGACCCGTGGCCAAATGCGGACAGCCACTGGTCTGGGTACAGACCAGTGCCCCAGTGCCCCTGAAATTCGGATGCACCCCTCGGGCAATGACCGGGTACCTGTGGTACGGTCGCCGACACACAGTCGATGATGGAATCCGCGGGTGCTTGTTGCGGCGCGGGTTTTCGGCTAACCTGCCGGATTCTTGAGGTGTCCGCTCAAGGCCCCCTGCCGATCAGGCAGCCAAGGCATGGAGACACGGTCATGAAAGCTGGACAGAGAAAAGTACAGGAACGTCCGGCTGGGGAGAGGGCAGGCGACAGGCTTACGGTCCTTCGACGCGGCCACTGGCTGACTGCGGTGCTCTGCGCGGTCTTGGGCGGGATCGGATGCGGGCTGAGCGGTTGCGGCGACGGTCAAGCGGGCGGCGTAAAGCGGCTTGCACCGCGCGGGACGCCTTTTCTGAGCGGCATCGCCGTCCCCGCGGGTTTCGAGTTGGAGGACCGCAACTCGGAAGACTATCAGTCCGGCGAGCAGCGTTGGGCCCGGCACTGGTACCTCGGCTCCGCCGATGTCCAGGCCGTCCGGACCTTCTATCTCGATCAAATGCCGCTGCTGGGCTGGAGCAAAGTCAGCGATCACACGGTCAAAGGGACCGTGAGTATCCGGTTTGAGAAGCGTACGGAATCTTGTGTTGTGGAGATCAGCTCCGCGGGCATGTTCAACCGATGCAGGGTACAGGTCATTGTCATGCCCTTCAGTCGAACCCCTGCACCCACAGAGCCCCCGAGGCGAATGGCCCCATGAAGCAGACCCGAAGAAAAGAACTCAAAACCAACGAACTGAGCATCTACCTGCAACAGATCCAGGAGGCCGTCGGCCGCCACTCGAATCTGATCATCGGTGGCGTGGTGGTGGTCGTGCTGATCCTGGTGGCCGGGCTGCTGGTGCAGCGCAACAGGCACGCCGCCCGGCAAGCGGCATGGGAAAGCTACCATGGCATCCAGAACCGCATGGCCACGATCACGCCGGAGCTGATTGACGAGGCCCGACAACTGGCGGAAGACACCCTCAACCAAGCCGACCTCGGGCCGCTGGCCATGGAGCTTCATGCCGATCTGAATTACTCCCTGGCGATCACCCTGCAAGGCGAACCGGAGCGGACCAAGCAGTTGCTCCAGAATGCCAAGAGCATTTACGAGCAGACCTTGGCACGATTTGGATCCCTGCCGGGCGTGGCGGCCCGAGTGAGAATGAGCTTGGTGGCGGTCGAGGAATCGCTGCTTGTAGCCGGCGAAGGTGACGTGGAGCGTATCCGCAAGCTCTACCAACAGGTGATCGACGACCCGACCAGCGGGTTTAGCGCGGATGCCAGCGGGCAGCTCGAGAGCCTGGATCGGCGGCTGATACCGCTTGAAATCCTGGCCACGCGACCGGCGGAAGAGACCAGCGCGGCGACGGCCCCAGCCGCTTCGTTGCAGCCCGTCCTGATCGAAACGCCGACGTCTCCGCCTGTAGCCGTCCCGGACGCCAAACCCGCCGCCAAACCCGAGGCGGCTCCTGTCACAGCGCCGGCTGAACCGTCGCCCGGGTGAGCGGCTGTAGCGGCCGGCACCCGAAGAAGACCGATCGCTGTCCAGCGGCCGCCAGAGGCCGCGGCCGCTACAAAGCAGCGCTGTCATGCGGAACGGTCGCCGGACGGGTTCTCCGGTAACCGGCTCTTCCCCGGACGCGGCTCGGGTCGCCGCCCACCTTCTTGGGCCGCCTCGTCGCGGCACCTATACTTCCATGGCAGTGTTGTCGGCCACGTGCGCACGAAGCCGCCAACGGACCGGGAGCCGGCAAACAGGGAGGCGATATCGGTGAGCCATCCTTCGATCGATGAGAAGCTGGTGAGAATGCGGGAGATCCTGCGTTCGCTGGAACGCGTGGCGGTCGCCTTTTCCGCCGGCGTGGACTCGACCTTCGTGCTCAAGGTCGCGATCGACACCCTGGGGCCCGAGAACGTGGTCGCGGTGACCGGCGACAGCGACAGCCTGGCCCGGGCGGAGTTCGAGGAGGCTTCGCGCCTGGCCCGCGAAATGGGGGCCGAGCATGTGGTCATCCGGACCGGTGAATTCGAGAACCCCGACTACCTGGCCAATCCCGCCAATCGCTGTTACTACTGCAAGACCGAGCTCTACAAGCGATTGGAACCGTTCATCGCCGAGCGAGGCCTCCGGGCCGTGGTCAACGGCATCAACGCGGAGGACTACAACGACTGGCGTCCGGGCATCCAGGCCGCCCGCGAACACAACGTCCGCGCCCCCTGTGCTGAGGCGGGCATGACCAAGCAGGACATCCGCATACTCAGCAACCGGCTGGGCCTGCCCACCTTCGACAAGCCAGCCATGCCCTGCCTGGCGAGCCGCGTCCAGTACGGCGAGGAGATCACGCCGGAGAAGCTCCGGCAGATTGAACGGTCCGAGGCGTTCCTGCGGTCGCTGGACTTCCGCGAGTGCCGGGTGCGGCATCACGGCAACCTGGCCCGCGTCGAGTTGCCCGCCGCCGACCTCGATCGAGCCCTCTCGCCCGAGACAAGAGCGAGCATCGACGCCGCTTTGCGCGAGTTCGGGTATACTTACGTGACCATCGACCTGCGTGGGTTCCGAAGCGGCAGCATGAACGAGGTCATCGCGTTCGGAAAACGTCAGATGCCATCGTGAGCCCGTCCAGGCCGACATCGGCGGAACCATGCTTGCCAAAGCAGACTCAAGGGTAGCCATCGCCAAAAGGCAAGGCGCGCCGAGGGCTCGCCGCGCGAGTGTGCCGGTTCTGATCGCTTTAACCCTGTGGGCCCCGGCGACGACCTGCGCTCAGGCGGTCACGGGGGAGCAGGTCCGGCAGGCCATTTCCTCCGCGACGAACTACCTCCTGGCTCAGCAAATCTGGGACGGCCGCTGGGACGAATACCCCGGCTACTCCGGGGGAAGCTCAGCCATCGCCACCCTCGCCCTGATCCACGCCGGCGTCCCGCTCAATGACGAACGCATGCGCAACGCCCTGGTCATGACCCGGGCTATTCCCAACAAACAAACCTACGTCGTCGCCCTCAAGGCCCAGGCTCTGGCGGCCGCCGATCCCGAGCAATACCGCCAGGACATCGACTCCGCCGCCCGATGGCTGGTCTCCGCACAGAAGGACAACGGCATGTGGGGCTACACCGACGGCGACCGGCAGGTGGACTTCTCCAATTCACAGTTCGCCCTGCTGGGCCTGCACGCCGCCGCTCAGGCCGGTGCCGCTGTTCCGCGAACCTGCTGGCGCAAGGCCGAGCAGGCATGGACCAGCGCTCAACGTACAGACGGGAGTTGGGGATACTTGCCGCAGGCGGGTGCGGGTACCGGGAGCATGACCGCGGCCGGGGTCGCCAGTCTGTTCATCACCGGTAACTCACTATCGGAGCCGATCCGCCCCGCCGCCGTCGGCTTGGAGATCCCCTGTTGCGGGCGTTACGGCAGCTTCCGGCCGATCACCGCCGGCCTGAACTGGCTAGCGGGCAACTTCAGCGTCGTGCGCAACCCGGCCAGCGGACATTGGCTCTACTATTACCTTTACGCCCTCGAACGTGTGGGCATCATGTCCGGGCAACAGAACATCGGGCGGCACGACTGGTACCGCGAGGGTGCCACTCGGCTCATCCAAACGCAACGGCCGGATGGAAGCTGGCAGGACACCCACCCCATCGTGGACACCGCGTTCGGGCTGCTTTTTCTGGCCAAGGGCCATCGCCCGGTGCTGATCCACAAATTGCGGTGGAGCACGGACAGCAGATGGAACGTAGCCCGCAACGACCTCGAACACCTGGTAGGCTTCATCGGCGACCGGTTGGGCCAACCGGTCGGCTGGGAAGCCATCGACCACAAAGCCGATCTCGCCAACTGGCTGCGGGCGCCGATGCTCTACATCAGCGGCAAAAGCCTACCCGCCCTGCCCGAGGAAACCGTCGACAAGATCCGAGCCTACGTGCGAGAGGGCGGGACAGTCCTGGCCGCGGCATGCTGCGGGCAACGGACGTTCCTCGACGACTTCACCCAACTCGCCCAGCAGGCATTCCCCGAACATGAGCTGGACCGGCTGGCCCCCGATCATCCAATCTTCCACAGTCTGTTCGGCCTGGACGGCAAGGAATTCGAGGTCTACGGCCTAACTGCCGGCTGTCGCACCAGTGTGATTGTGAGCATCACCGACCTGGCTTGCGCATGGGAATTCGGGAACCTCCCGATCACCAGCGAGCGACTGTTCCAACTGGGGACGAACATCGCGGCGTATGCCACGGGACTTGAGCCACTGCCCGACAAGCTCGACGCGGTGCGGCTCGTGCAGCGAGCCGATCCTTCCGCCGAGACCCAGCCGGCGACCGATGCCCTGCGTCGCGGGGCCCTGCATATCGCCCAGCTCATGCATCACGGCGACTGGCGACCGAATCCTCAGGCTTTGCCCAACCTGCTCGCCAATCTGCGGGAGCAAGGGGGCGTCGACGTCTTCGCCCAGCCGGCGGCACTGAAAGCCGACGACCCGCTGCTGGCCGAGCATCCGGTGGTCTACATGGCCGGTCACTATAGCTTCAGCCTGTCCGACACCGAGAAGGCGGGTTTGAAACGGCACCTGCAACGCGGCGGCTTCCTGCTGGCTAACGCCTGCTGTGGGCGGGAGGCATTCGACCGCTCGTTCCGCGAGCTGATGGCCGAGTTGTTCCCCGATCAACCGCTTGAGCGTCTCGGGGCCCAGCACCCTATTCTGATCGGCAAGCCGGGCCGACCAGTAACCCAGGTGACCTACAGAGCATCCATGCGTGCAGAACACCCCGGATTACAGGCACCCTGGCTCGAGGGGCTCAGCCTCGACGGGCGACTGGCGGTGGTATACAGCCCGTTGAGCCTGGACTGCGGACTTGACGGGCATGCCTGTTTTGCCTGCCGAGGTCTCAGCCCTCCCGATGCCCTGCACTTGGCCGCCAACGTGATCCTCTATGCACTAAGTCATTAGGGCGGTTCGCGAGATTATGTAGCGCCCCCCCTTGGAGGACGCTGGATTTCCGTGAACCTTCGACCAAGTCCATCTTGAGCGAATCGCTTCCGGTGCGATGATGGCGCCAGAGGCTCTCGACGCACAGGCGACGCTCTCCTGCGTGGGCTCAGTCCACCCTTGACTCGCCGCCGCAAGCGAAGCTCGCCCGGAATCTCGCGCCGCGAGATGCGGCGTGTCAAGGGTCCACAGGGTCGCAATGAAAGGTTTCAGTGACTCAGCTCATTCACGTTCCCCTTTCCCAGGTTGCTTGGCGCAAACCCCGGCATCTGTCGCGATATCCTGTGTCACCCACGAGATCTCAAAGTAATTCCAGTCTCTGAGTGTACATTCCAAAGTCCACTCCTCTCGTCCGCGATAGGCGCACAGCGACCCTTTGAGTGGGATCACGCTGTCGAACACAGTGTGCTCAAAGACCACCTGCAGAAGAATCGGGTAGCACTCCGGAGGGGGCGGGACCATCTCCCACCAACAGGGAGATGGGCTCTTCGCAGGCCCATAGTATTGAAGACACGATCCTCCATCGGTGTTGACACCCACTCGAATGCTCGCCATCCCATCGTGCATTGCTTGAGCGATCATAGCCCCCAACAACTTCGCTATCTCCTTGTGCCTCCTATGTAGCGGAGGATACACGTCGATGGAGATCTGGCAACGCATGCTCGGCAATCTCAGCCCATCTCGTTTCCGTAGGAGCAGACACTTCATCTCCGTATCTCCTCGCAAGTGTGCGGTCCACTACTCAGTTGACCTGTTGCAGAAGAACTGTTCTTCCAGCGCAAACCATCACCAATTCCAGAGCGGGCAAGAGGGCCAGGCGTTGTAACTCCACTCACCAATCCAAGTACTTAAAGGTTTGCCGGTTATCTTTCCCACTCCCCAGTCCAGAGTCACACCCGCTGCAGTTCCGATAATCGCTCCGCCGACTACCGATGAGGCAATCCCGGCGGCTGATGCGCTTGCTACTGGTGTAGCTGCCCATGTTACCGTTGGTGGACGTTCAACCCAGATCATTGAGTTTCTGGCGTCGGGATGTATCGGGTACGGAGTAGGATTCACAGGAGAAGGCTCCCCTATGGGGGTCACCCTCGGCTCCGTTGGGAACGGATTGCGCCGATACCAGCAATGGCCTTCTAGCCCGAGTGGGTCTCCGCAGTTTCCAGGCGAATTCACATAAGCATAGAGATTCCCTCCACCAGCTTCGCCAAGTGGATCTCGCGTGGCCCATCGTCCAGAAGCAACAGAGAGATACCGATACCCCCAATAACCCAGTCCCGTTTCCGCGTCGAACCACTTGGTCGAGAAGCGGAAGGGGTTGGCGAGAGTGTCCGTCCAGTTGACGAGTTGGCCGTAGGGGTCGTACTCGTAGTGCGCGGCAGGGGCGGCGTTGACCGTCGGGCCGGTCGCGTCGTAGGCGAGGAGCTGGCCCACGTTGCCGTTGCCGTCGTAGAAGTACCAGTGACGCAAGGGGTCGCCTACGGCCTGCGGGGCTTCGACGGCGAGTAAACCGCCGACCTGTCCTTGACGCGATTCGAGAGGGTCAAGGGTGCCGCCGGCGCCGTGGATCGAGGGGAGACCCGCTCGCTCGCGCTCGGGGCTCGTTGGTCGAGATGGCAAGTGGGGTTCTTGAGTACGTCGCTGACGCGCCGCATCCCCGCGCTCGCGCTTGGGGCTCGTTGGCGCTTGACATTCCTTGATCGCGCTGGCGATTGGG
>JAAYDF010000026.1 GCA_012729395.1 Phycisphaerae bacterium | reverse complement strand
TTGGCTACCCGACGGGCGGCCGCCTGATAAGGCTCCTTCCAGAACAGCTCACCCACGGCGGGGACCATCTCCCCCACTTGGGCCAACCACAGGCTCGCCGGGGGCACCATCAGCCCGCCCAGGAAAACGCTGATCGCCAAAGCGGCCACGGGCAGACGCCATCTGCAAGCCAGCGGCGACACGACAGGCTTGCGAACGGGGTCACGGCGTTGTTGTTTGGTTCGTGCGATGAGACTACCTGCCTTGACGAGGTCGAGTGCACGGGCCATGCGGCTCGGCGGGCGCGACGCGACGACCGTGTTTCACTCTTTCATCTGAACCAGCAGCTCGATCTCGACCGAGGCGTCGAGCGGCAGTTCGTTGACCCCGACGGCGGCTCGAGCATGCCGACCGGCGTCGCCGAAGATGCCCACCAGAAGATCGCTCGCTCCGTTGGCCACCTTGGCTTGGTCGGTGAAGCCCGCGGCGCTGTTCACGAAGACGCCCATCCGCACGACTTGCCCCACGTTCGCCAGCCCGCCGACAGCCACCGCCACCTGCGCAAGCGCGTTGAGCAGAGCCACGCCTGCCGCCTCGGCCGCCTGGTCCACGCTCACCGTGGAGCCGACCTTGCCCTTGAGAGTCAGTTGGCCGTCACGCATCGGCAACTGCCCGCTGACGAAGACCAAGTCGCCCGTTTGGACAAAGGGCACATACGAGCCGACAGGTGTGGGTGCCTTAGGTAAGCTGAATCCAAGGTTTCGAAGCCGCTCTTCAGGATGATCCATGGGCTGATTCCTCCTCCGCCCCGCTGTTGTTCGATTCTGCCATGCTCCCGAAATCGGCTGGTCGGACTTCTTCGGACGCTTCGTCTCGTGGGGGCTCGTCGGCCACCCGATCACGCCCGAGATCGATCTCCCCGACATGGATCGCGTCCAACCGCCGCAAATACTCATCCGACTCGTCATCGAGCTCGTCGAGCCGAGAGACCGAACGCATCGACTGGTCGGACCGCGTTGCTTCGGCCGGTTCATCGTTCTCAGGGGCCGGTTCATCGTTCTCAGCGGCCGGCTCAAAGTCCTCAGCGCTGACCGGGATTTCGGCGAGTTCTGGACTATCGTCTTCCCGCATGTCGGCGAGGGCGGCGTCCTCGGCATCGTCCAATGCGTCGTTGGCGTCTTCGTCGCCCCCTACCTTGACATCGTCCACCGCAGTGATCGGCGTCGCGTCGACGAGGTGAACCAGAATCGGCCCGCACGAGTCCGCCTGCTCTATACGGACGCGCCGCTGGCGGATGAGCTCCAGCAACGCCAGGAACAGCCCGATCATCTGGCTTCGCGTGCGGCCCTCAAAAACCGCCTCGAAGACCATCGATGGGCCGTCACGGACAAGTCGATCCTGGATATCGACCGCGTGCAGAGTGATCGGGGTGTCGTCGTACTTGACCTCGTGGACCGCCCGCTGGACGCCGACGGAGGCCATCAACTTGTTGAAAGCCGCCAGGAGATCCCAGACCTGAACATTGTCGAGGTCGACGGCCCCATCCTGCTCGGGCAGTTCGACCGGCGGCCGCCCGAAGCGATTGGCGTGTGTCTCCGCCCGGCGGCCCAGTTCGCCCGCCGCCTCGCGGAAGGCCCGGTAGGCCAGCAGTTGCCGCACCAGGTCCGCCCGCGGGTCCAGCAGGTCCTCGCCGTCGTTCTCCTCCGGCGGCGGCTTGGGCAGGAGCATTCGCGACTTGATCTCCATCAGCGTCGCCG
Organism: Phycisphaerae bacterium; assembly: GCA_012729395.1. GTDB lineage: Bacteria > Planctomycetota > Phycisphaerae > UBA1845 > PWPN01 > JAAYDF01. The sequence continues at coordinate 16,083 of JAAYDF010000026.1, read as the reverse complement.
CCATGACCAGGAAGTCCCCCACCACCTCCGGGTCCAGCACCTCCAGCAGGCGCACGTATCGCAGGTACTGCTCGAGGATGCGAGCGATGGGGATATCGTAGATATCCACCTCGTCCCGGCGGATCAGGTACAAAAGCAGCTCCATCGGGCCGCTGTAGGTGTCCAGTTGGATGCGGTAGTCCTGCATAGGGGCGTCATTCTACCGGAAGCCCGCCGCGGGTGAAATGACCAATGGCGAAGCGCGAATGACCAATCAAGTCCGAATGACGAGGGTATCCAACCACAGCGGAAGTTGGGCTTTCGGGCTTGGTCATTGACTGGTCATTGGGCCTTGGGCATTCGCCATTCTGCCCCGGAGTTGGACGGGGACTGCACTTGTTCCGAGTGAATCAGGGGTAGACACGCCCCATGAGCCGTGGGAACGCGATGGTTTCGCGGATGTGCTTGAGGCCACAAAGCCAAGCGACGGTGCGTTCGACACCCAAGCCGAACCCGCCATGCGGGACGCTGCCGTAACGGCGCAGGTCGAGGTACCACTCATAAGGCTCGGTAGGCATGTTCTCCATGGCCATGCGTTCAAGCAAGGCGTCGAGGCTGTCCTCACGCTGCGAGCCGCCGATGATCTCGCCGTAACCGTCTGGGGCGAGCAGGTCGAAGTTGCGGACCACGCGGGGGTCGGCGGGGTCGCGCTTCATGTAGAAAGCCTTGCATTCCCGCGGGTAGTGGGTGACGAAGATCGGCCGATCGTGCAGCCGCGAGATGATCGTCTCATCGCTGCCGCCGAGGTCCTTGCCCCATTCAAATCCCGCGGCCAGCTGCATGTGCAGCGGGATATTGCGGACCTGCTCCTCGAGGTCGGCCAGTTCTTCGCGGCCATCGAGGATCTCCTGGGCAAGTTGGTCCTGGCGGTGCTTCTTGACGCCAGGCCCCGACCGCTCCTTCTCCTGGGCTTCGAGGCGGGCGGTGAGTTCGGCGATGCGAGCCTGCCGTTCGGCGAGATCCTTTTCGAGCAGGTCACGTGCCCGTGGACCGCGCAGGATCTCGGCCGCCTCGCTGTAGGTGAGGCGGTAGAAAGGCTTGCGGATCCGTTCGAGGCAACTCACGTCCTGGCCCAGTGTCTCCAGGTCCTCCCGGTGGTTGGCGAGCACGCGCTCGACGATGCTGACGATGAAGTCCTCAGCGACGGCGAGCAGGTCGTCAAGCTCGGCCCAGGCAATCTCGGGCTCGACCATCCAGAACTCGGTGAGATGGCGGCGAGTCTTGGATTTCTCGGCCCGGAATGTGGGTCCGAAGCAGTAGACGCGTCCGTAAGCCAGCGCGGCGCTTTCCAGGTAGAGCTGCCCGGTCTGGGCGAGGTACATGGGGTCGCCGAAGTAGTCGACCTCGAAGAGCGTTTGGGCACCCTCGCCGGCCGAGGGAGCGAAGATCGGGGTATCCACAAGCAGGAAGCCATGGTCGTTGAAAAAACGACGGATGGCGTCAATGACGGTATGGCGGATGCGCATGATGGCCGTCGGGCGCCGGGAGCGCAGCCACAGATGGCGATGCTTGAACAGGAAGTCGATGCCGTGGGCCTTGGGCGAGATGGGGTAATCGGTCGTTGAATGCACGGCCTGGAGGTCGCTGACATGGATTTCGTACCCGCCCGGGGCTCGCGGGTCGGCGTGGACGGAGCCGGTCAGCCGCAGGCTGGACTCCTGCCCGAGGTGGGCGGCCCGGTCGAAGATCTCGGGCGGCACGTCAGCCTTGCCGACGACGCACTGGCACAGGCCGGTCCCATCACGGACGACGAGGAAAACGACCTTGCTGCTGACTCGGGCGTTGTACACCCAACCCGCCAAGGTAACCGTTTGATCTGCGTGACCGGCAAGCTGATCAATTTGAACTACAGGATGCATGGCAGACCTCAATAAGCGTTATTCGTCGGGCCCAGTTGCCCAGAGGGATGATACGAGACAAGCGGGACGGGTGAAAGGCCAAGCCTCGGATTATGGGGCAAAGCCGGGCAGGGTGACGTCTTCCGGGAGGATCGGTTGGGTGACGTCGGCGTAGAGTCGACCGTCACGCGCCTCGCAGCGGAAGAAACGGAGGCGCATGTGGGGCAGGCTGGGATCGGTTAGGCCGGTACGGAGATCCCAGGGCCAACCATGCACGGGGCAAATCAGGCAGTTGCCCTCGACTCGCCCGCGAGCCAGCGAGCCGTCGGCGTGGGGGCAGCGGTTGTCGACCACGTGGAAGGTGCCCCCGCGGTTGCAGGCGGCGTACCAACCGTCGGCGATCCGCACTCGCAACACCGCACCAGGGGGCAGGTCGGCGGCGTCGCAGATGTATGTCCATTGAGGCATCGGCAATTCCTTAGGCATCCCGTGGCTGTCTGTAACCAGCGAGAAGCCGGTGCCACATCCATTGGCGAGACACCGGGGCTCGACAGGGTGTCAACTCGCGCGAAGCTGTCGGCGGCACTCGCGGCAGACCCATTGGCCGGACTCGATACGATGGAGAGAACCCAGCCGCCCGCACCCCTCGCAGAGGTCCACCCGGCCGTCGTGGGTAGACTTGGCGGCCTCCTCGTTGAGTTCGAGGATATCCTCGAGCAGTTGCACCTGGAGCGAGGTGGCCAAAGCCCGGTCGCGGTTCATGGCCAGGATCTGGCCCATCGAGCCAAACACCAGAAACCCCACCAGCCCCACGGAAGCGGTGGCCGCCGCGGCAAGGTACAGCTCGCTGGAGTTGTAAGGGTGCAGCACGTCCGACAAGGGGCCGCCAATGATCAGCCCATCACGCAGGGCCTCGGCACGAAAGCCCAGGTACCCAGCCAAAGCGATGCCACCAGCCAACATGGCAATAGCCAGGGTATGGAACGAACCGATCAGGAACCGGATGATGTTGTAATCGCGCTTGCGGGCCATCAGCTTTCACGAGAGCCGGTATATCCCGTCGGCAGCGGGTGGCCGGCTCGATAGACGCGGATGATACGCCATGAGGCGGCGGGAGGCAAGGGACGGGCTGCCACGCGGAACACTGCTCGCAGAGCAGTGCCACACGATGCGGTGTTCACCAGGGCGGCACCGCAGACCGAGGGCGGGCACGCCCAACACTGCTCGCAGAGCGGTGCCACACGGGGTAAACACCGCTGCTCAGGTGTCGGGGAGCGTGATCAGGTCGGCGAGGCGATCCATGTCCTGGCGGTTAGCCCAGGCGGCGAAGCACTCGCCGGTTTGCCGTTCCGCCTGATAGGCCCGAATGAGCTGCTCAATGGCCAGGTGTACGAGGTCGGCGGGTACCTTGATCTTGCGGTCACCCTCACGGCAGACAAAGCGGGCGAACACCGGATCCGCACCCAGCCGCCCTCCGACCAGCACATGGTAGTGCTCGACGCCCTTCTGGCCCTTGTAGGTGTAGAGGGTTCCCTGCAGGCCGATGTCGGCAATCTGGTACTGGGCACAACTGTTGGGGCAGCCGGACACGGAGATGAACAGCGGCTCGTCCATGGGGACGCGGGCCTCCAAGTAATCGAGGATGGCTTTGGCCCGTTCCTTGGTCTCGACGACCGCGAGGTTGCAGAACTGGGTGCCCGTGCAACTGATCAGCTCGCGGCGCACGGGCAAGGCATTGGGCGGCAAACCAATGTCCTGCAACTCCTTGCTCAGGTCGGCGACCTTGGCCGGCGGGATGTTGAGCAGCAGGATATTCTGCTTGATCGTGGCGTTGATCTGCCGATCGGGGTGCTGGCAGTACTTATCGGCGAGGTCGGCCAACTGGACCATCTGATCGCCGGAGAGTCGACCTCGGGCGATGGGCACGCCGACAAAGGCCAGGCCATTGCGGAGTATGCCACCACCGCAATGGTCGTCGCTACCGGCTCCCTCGGGCCAGACGATGGAGTCGTCGTGATCGAGTCTGTAGCCCAGGTAACCTTCGAGCTGGTCGCGGAAGGCTTCCCAGCCGACCTGGGCGACGTAGAACTTGAGTCGGGCCCGCAGTCGGCCCTGTCGCAAGCTGTCCTGGTCGCGGAACACGTGGGCGATCCGGCGAAAGACATCGGTGATCAACTGGACATCAGGTTTGAGGAAGACCCGCAGCGACTGGGCACAGTGGGCGGTATCGCGAAGGCCGCCGCCGACTACGAGCCCGAAGCCTCGCTCCTCGACGCCGCGGCGCATCCGCTTGACGCCAAAGAGAGCGGCACAGGTGATCTGCGGGGCCACGCAGTGGATGGGGCAGCCTGAGACCGCGGTCTTGAACTTGCGCGGCAGGTTGCTGAACTCCTTGCCGCCGGCCTTATACATGTCCGAGATGGCCCGGGCGAATGGCCCGGCATCGACGATTTCGTCGGCCAGTTCGCCGGCCAGCGGGCAGGCGGTCGTGTTCCGCGGGGCGTCACCGCAGGAGAACTCCTGATACATGCCCAGCTTGTTGTACAGGCGGTCCATGATGTCGGCGAGATCCTGGACCTGGACCCAATGGAGTTGGATGTCCTGCCGTGTGGAGACATCGCCGAAGTTGCGTCCGTACTCCTTGGCCAAGTGGCCGATCTCGCGGAGTTTGAACGCCGACAACGCCCCGCCGGGGATCTTGACCCGCAGCATGAAGTGGCCTTCGTTGGGTTTCTGGCGATAGACCCCAAACCACTTGAACAGTTCGAGGTCGTCGGGGTGGATGGCAGAGTAGTCGCCCTGGGCTGAATACCGGTGAAGATCCTCCCAGACATCCAGGCCGTCTTTGGTTTGCTTGAGTTCCTCGACCTTGGCGGCTTTGCTGGCCATGGTATCCAACTCTCCATGAGCCGGCGGCACTAGACCGACGGCATATTCGGAAACAGCGATTCCGGGCGAGGTTCTACACCGGCCCGTCGCGGGATGATAAGGAGCACGACAGGAAAAGACCACGCAGCCTCACGGATGCTGCCGGCTGGCCCATGATACTGTCACGGTGGCGAGATGGACGTCGGCAGGTCGGCTTCGGCTGCCGAGCGAACGTGAAGGATATCGACGAAACGGCGCAGAGGGTGCACATCGATGGCCTCGGGCAAGCCGACGGCAGATCCGGTAGCTGTGCTCCCGCCCTCCTCCTCCCCACGAGCCTCGCGGATCATCGGCAGAACAACGTCTTGGGCCTCGTTTTTGGTTACCCCTCGTTGACGCATGATCTGCGCGAGGAGTTGCTGCTTCTCCGATCGGTACGATTGTGGAGTCAAGGCTGTCCGGGCCACTTGCTCGGCCTCGCGGCGAACCAGTTGATCATCGATCGATTCGGACTCTGATTCCATCCCGCGAACCTCGCCGTGCCCGACCACCAAAGGCGCGGCCCGCAACGCCTTCTCGAGGTTGGCCAGCCCTATCTGATCAAACCCGCTGCAGTACTCGGCATAACCCAGCAGGAAACGTAGTCGGTAGTCATCACGCACCTCCAGCCGGGCCTCCAGGTCCGCTCGCCGACGATCCAGTACCGTCAGATCCGCGATGAATGCCCGGAGATCGAGATCGAAGAGGCCTAAGGCGTCATATAGTTGGATTGCGGTGAACAAGTCCGTGACGCTGGTCACGTAGTCACCGGCGGCCAGAAGGGACATGGACCGGCCCAGGTACGGCAGTGGATTGCCAGGTTCGGCGGCCATGGCCATTTTGTACAAGGCCGCGGACCGATAGTACTCGCCGGCGCGGAGTGCCTTCTCCGCCGTATTGAGGTACCGGTTGAGTATCGATTGCTCGGTACCCACAAAGCTGCGGAGAATGGGCAGCTCATCCAGTTGTTGCTCGATCGTTCGTTCCGATGGCAACGGAGCCGAGGGCGCCACCGCAAGACCGGGCTGGGCGGCCATCACCATCTGCGTATCGACGACCTCTCTCATGCGAGAGAAGAGGTTGCCCGCCTCGGCCAGGGGACCCACCAGGGGCTGGCCCGTGCCCTCAAGCGGTTGGACCAAACCGCCAGGAGATGTCGCGTTTTCCGTTGGTCGCAGCAGGTAGGGGCTGATGTCGCCTTCCTGAGCCGCGCGTTGCAGCACGCGATCGAGGGGAGATGGGTCTTGCGCGGCCGGGCTCCGGTCAAGGTACTGGCGCGTATCCAGCCGGGTATCCTCGGCTTCAAAGCTCCTGGTCCGCAGGTCCACGGGCTCGATCAAATCACCCTGCCGGGCCAAGGGCTGCGGGGTGGGTGGAAGGTTGAGTCGCCTGGCGAGCTCGGGATCCTGTTGCCCAAGTCTGGCCAGGTCGGTGACGGCCACTTCGCGAAAAGCCCCCGCAAACAACGGATTCTCGAGCAGTCGGTTGTTGACCTGCCCGGTGACGGGTATACCGGAGTTGGCCCTTACCAGTCGCGTGGGCATCGCCAATGAGGTGCCGTCGCCGGAGAGCCCCCGAGCCGAGGCCAGGGGATCGGCGAATTGGGTTCCCGTCATCCCGGGCACGGAAAAGGGATTCAACAATTGCGAGGTGCCCGGTCGGTTGCTACCGCCCAGAATCGCCCCGGTATTGGCGACGGTGCCTGACGACGAGTAGTAAGGTGTGGCGTAGGTGGTCGAGCTGCGCCCGATGGTGCCCCCTTGCCGCTGCAGGGCATCACCGATGCTGTAGCTGTCCCGCTGGAAGCTGCTCAAGCGATCGGAGGGAAGGAAAGGGTTGAAGCGGCCGGAGCCCAGTCCCGCGCTCGATGACCAGGTAGGACTGCCGAGTCCCAGCGAGCTGGTGTCTCGTATCGGCGAGTAGCCCTGGAAGCTGCGGCCACCGGTGACATTGCCCGACATCAGGCGGTTGCCGGCCCCGAAGTCGTAGGAGCGAACCGCGGGGTTCAGCCCGCCGGAGCCGACTCTGTTGCTGGCGTCCAAGACATTGCCGCCCTGGATCTGGTACATCTGAGCGAAGAGAGGGGCGGGTAGGACCGCCAGCGCTGCGATGCATGCCGCCAAGGGAAGCCATCCACGTACCATGAGATCACCTCCGTGCCGAGTACCGGCTGGCGATCGGTTCGCGTCGTCCCCAGGTCGGGGACCGCGCTCGCTCGCCAACCTCACCGGCGACCGGTCTGCCCGGGGCCGTGCGGCGCGCACGCTCACCCCGAGGTGTTATCGTCATTTACCGTATTATAGCCCGCGATAAAGTCGGCGTACAAACGGACCTATCCGGCACGCTTCGCCCGGTCAAGCCCATAATCGTTGCCCTGTGCCGGTTTTGAGCAGATCGTGCGTATCGAACAGCAGCTTGGGAATATCCAGTTTTTCCGGGCAGCGATGCAAGCATTCGCCACACTCGGTGCAGCGGTCGCCGGTCGTGCCGTGGAACCAGTCGTTGCTGCCGTCCAGCAGGTTGTAGCGATATGTGCCGTAGTCGGTCATGCCGAAGGCGACGGCGGCGTTGCGCAAGCGGAGCAGCTCTGGTATGTCGATCGACTCCGGGCACGGGAGGCACCGCTGGCATTGCGTGCAGAAGTCGGTGCCGAGGGCCTCACGACACGTCCGCTCCCAGCGTTCGAGAGCCGCTCGCTCGTGGTCGTCGAGTGGCCCCGCTCGGTCGGCGACGGCCAAGTGCTGGTCGAGGTCGCCCGGCACGGCCGCCCCGAGAGAAAGGGTATGCACTCGCGGATCGCTCAAGAGCCAACGAGCATTCAGGTTCATTGGATGGAAAGGCGATGCCAGCTTTCGCAGCTTCTCGGTCGGCTTGTAGAGCATGCCGCCCTTGTCGTTCGGGCTGATGATGAACACGCCGATGTCGAGCTCGGCCGCGCGGGCGACGACCGGTTCATGCGTCTGGTAGAACCAGTAGTAGTGTAAGTTGATGGACTCGAACATGCCGGTGTCGAGCGTGCGCAGGAGCAGAGGCGTCTTGCCGTGCGTGGAGAACCCGATGTGCCGGATCGTCCCCGCGTCCATTAACCGACGGATCGCCCGCCAGGTCTGGCGCTCGTCGGTCGCTTGGCGGAAGACCTGCTCGTTGTTGATGCCGTGCAGGCCAAAGTTGTCGAGGTAGTCGACACCCAGGGCCGCCATCGAGGTCTCGAACTCCTTCATGAAGGCGTCGTAAGTGTCCCGCGGGCGAGCCTTGGTGGTGAGGTAGACACTGCCGCGGTCAATTCCCTTGAGGGCGCGACCGAGCAGCTCCTCGCTGGTGCCATAGCCTCTGGCTGTTTCGAGATGGTTGATCCCTGCCTCGACCGCCCGGTGGACCACGGCTGCGCTCACGTCGGGGTCGTCGCTCATGTAGCGCATCAGGCCGAGCGAAAAGACGGAGACCCGCATCTCGGTTCTGCCGAAGCGACGGTATTGCATGCTGCAAGTATAGCGGCCATTTGAACGAAATCCGAGCGGCAACGGACACAACCCTGTCGCAGCGTGATGGATGGGTTGTCTCGGCCGCGAGTACCGTCGCCGCCTCGGCGCAAAAAGTGAGCCGGGTGCACCGCTTTGGAGCAGTGCACCCGGCGCGACAGCAAACCAGGAAGCTACTTGGCCTCCGCCCTTACGGGCAAGGCACCGCGGCGGTGTTCAGGCTGTTTCTCACCGCGACGAGGTCGAAGATGTTGACCGCCCCGTCGGCGTTGATGTCGGCCCTGAAACTGGCCGCGGTCACCGCTTGGTTGAGCTGGTTGCGAACCTGAACCAGGTCGAAGATGTTGACCGTCAGGTCACCATTGGCATCGCCAGCCACAACCTCGATGCACAGCGTGTCCATCGCCAGTTGCCCTGCCGCATTCTGGATGCCCGGGAAGGCCACCATGAGCGGCTGCAAGTTGGACGCGCCGGCAAGCTCGATGGTCAGCGCGGCACCGCCGATCTGCAGGTCGGACACCGTACCGCTGCTGAGGGTGACGTCGGTCGGATCCAGACCGGCCAGACCCTCGACATCCTGGTCAAAGGTCACGACCAGAGCGGTCGGCCCGCCGGCTCGGCACTCCGTGCCCCCAGCCGCCCAAGGATCGATATCGAACTCTCCGGCGGCAAGGTGCGTCTTGCGACTGGCTACGGCGTTGACCAACGGCGGCGTGGACGCGGTACTCACCTGGAGCAAGGCCGCGGCGGACACCTCGGGGCCACAGTCCCCGGTGACCACGCAACGGTACAGGTTGCCGTCATCGTCGAGTGACAACGTCGGCGTGGTGTAGGCCGAGGTAGCCCCACCTGTGCCGCCGGTGACATCCGCGAAGTTCGCCCCGCCATTGACACTGACCTGCCACTGGTAGCTCAGCCCGGACCCGGTGGCCGCTACGCTGAAGACGGCGGTTTCACCTGCCAGAACGGCGGCATCATCCGGTTGATCGGTGATGGCCACCGCCTGGAAGCCCTCATCGATCTCGTCGTTGCAGTTGTCGTCGATCCCGTTGCAGACCTCGGTCTCTCCGGGGTTGACGTCGGGGTTGGTGTCGTCGCAATCGGTATTGTCGGCGACCCAGCCGGCCGGTGTGCCGCACTCGACGATGCTGTTGTCGGGATCGCCATAACCGTCGCCGTCGGCATCGCGGTAGAGCGTCGGACAGACGCCCACCTTCACAAATCGAACGGCGTCGGCGTACATCGAGCCTGAGGCGTCAATGTGCTCATTGGACATCTCGACCCGACCGGCACTGCCACTGCTGAAGCTGAAAGTGCCCAGGTTATGCCATCCGCCGTAGGACGACGCCTGATCGACGTCGATTTCCGTGGTCCCCGCGGCATGGATGATTCGGTAAAGAACCGGCGATCGGCGATTGGCGCCTCCGCCCCAGGTGACCGACACTTGCCACTGAGCCGCGGCCGAGAACGCGGGCGTGAACTTGGCAATCTTGACGCCGACCACGGACCGATAGGTGGAGCCGTAACGTGATCCGATCCCACCTGTGCAGCCCTCGGCCCCGCTCTTGGAGGTGGCGTCGGCGAAAACGCCCTCCTCGGCATAGCAGCTGTAGTTCTGTCCGCCGGACCGGCTCTCGATGATGATCGTCTGCGGATCGGGAATGACCACCTGGACGCTCTTGGTCAAGGTGGGGCCGAACGGTTCGGCTCCTTGTGTCATCCGCCAATCGGACGTGTACGTGCCGGCGGTCAGCGGCGCGACGAAATTGGGGACGGTAAAGGTCTTCTGCTGATCGGGGGCGATGGAATCGGCATCGCCCAGTTCGATCACCGTGTTAACCGTGAAGGGATCTGAACCACCGACCGCGATGAGTTTGTGCCCCGCGGCCTTGGTCCAGGTGATGGTCCCTGTGTTCTTGAAAGTGATGTTGACCAAGGCCCCTGTCCCGGCGTCCATCGTGCTCGGAATGGTCTCAGAGACGAGCGTCGAGGCGTTGTAGGGGCCGGCCGCCTCGACCACCACCTGCTTGGCGAGGGTCGGGCCGAACCAGGTGACCCCGTCGCGCACCATGCGCCAATCCGTGGTGTAGGTTCCGCCGGCCGGAGCGACCATGTTGAAGCTGAACGTATACGTATTGCCCGGGCGCACCTCGCCGGAGATGTTGTGCCGCATGGTGGTGGTGAAGGGATCACTATCCCCCACCGAACCGAGACGGAAGTCGCGGGCATTGCTCCAGAGGACACCGCGATTGCGGAAGGTGACGCTGACATTGTAGGTCTGCCCCGCCGTCATGGTCGCGGGAATGGTATCGCTGACGTACTCGCAGGAGTACTTGTCCCAAGTCGGGGTCCGGCCGAAATAGTCGCAAACACCCTTGTAGAGGCCCCATTGGGTGACCGACCGGAAGAAGTTGTCGGTCAGGTAGAGGGCATCCCGCGTGCAGTTATCGTGGAAGCCCAGCTCGATGAGAATGGCCGGGCGATTGGGGATGCGAATCTCGCCGAAACTACCCGCGGAGTCCTTGACCCCCCGGTTGGCCCAACCGCTGTCGTACATGTTGCGGATGGCATCGATGACGTTGTTGTTGACGTTCAGAGCCAGGTTATAGCTGTTTGCCTCATGCTCCGGATGCTCCATCGATGTGTCGCGGAAAGTCTCCGTTCCGTTGGCTGTGCCGCTGCCGCCGGCGTTCGTGTGGTGGGCGATGTAGATGTGCGAACCGCGGTAGTCGGCAAAGAGCGGACGGGCACGGATGTCGTCACTATTTCGACTGGCTGAACCGGTATAAGATGAGCAGATGCCCGAGGAATTGGCATAAACCGAGCAAGGGAGCCCGGCGTTCAGCAGCCATGCGTAGGAAGCCATCTTCCACCAGTGCAGGCCGGTGTCTGCGTTACAACAGGTAGCCTCATTCAGCTCACGAGGCACATGCACCGTCGCACCATCCTGGCTGAGGTACTGGTAAAGGAACTGCATCAGGCGGATTGAGTTGGTGTCTTCGAGAACCGCCTCGCCGAAGCCGCAGGGATCGCTGCGCTGCCAGTACCAGCCCGAGCCGTTCCAGAACCGCCCGTGCGACGGCCCGATGGTGATGTTGAGACCTTCGAGCCCCTGAGTGGCATCCGGGCCCACTCCACCCTCGATGGCCATGGGATTAGCGGGGGCGGGCGTGACGTCGAAGTCGACCTTGACCGGCGGCAGGTAGCTGGCCAGCAGTTGCCCCTGGCAGGTAAGACGGACGCTAAGCACCTCGGGGAAGGCGTTCATAGTCACGCGGAACTGGTCGAACATGGCGAGAAGCTTCGCTTCGTCGAGACCATCCAGGACCTGCTCAGAGAGATCGATGAGCAGGGTGTCCCCCTGATCTTCGAAAGCGAGCAGTTCGGTTCCGGCGGGCAGGGCGCTCGACAGTCCCTCTGCCTCCTCCAGTGCGTTGGGACCCGCCACCAGAGCCCGCACGGCGGCCTCCTTGTCCGACAGGCCTTGGGGAACGGCTCGTTCGACGGTGGCCCATCCCCCGGAATCCGCGAATTGCACGGCTACGGTACCGCCGGCCATCGCGGCGCCGGCCGAAACCAAGCAGCCAATGATCAGTGCCGTCAATCCCACTCGAAACATAGACATCCTCCTTTGCGTTGTGACGTGTGGCAGAACTTCTTTCGCATCGCGCGTGCGCAAGATCTCTGCATTGTTCCCCACCCTCCGGGGTCGTTGACCGGTGATGTAACCGAGACACCGCTCCGCGTTGTCGCTCCGCAAGCCGGGCGGGCCCGCGAGGCGCAATCACGCACGGGACCTTGCGAGTTTGACCAACGCAAGGTATCCCGCACACTGCTATTCTATCCCCCGGTGCCCCTCCTGTGCAAGCTCGGGGAGAAACGGAGGCTGACTGCCGTGCCGTCTGGGGAATCACATCCCGATCCGCGCAGTGATGCGGACCTCGTGGCCTCGCTGAATGCGGGTGATTTCCGGGCGTTCGAGCCGCTGTACCATCGTTATCGCGACTGGGTGATCGCCCTGGCGTACCGGCTCACCGGAAACCACGAAGACGCACTGGATGTGTGCCAGGAGACATTCGCGTATCTGCTGCGCAAGTGCCCGGGACTGACCCTGTCGGCGAAGCTAACCACGCTGCTCTACCCGGCGGTACGGCACTTGGCCCGGGACGCGAGGCGGAAGCGATCTCGCCATGCCGGGGCCGGCGATGCGGCGCTGGAAGGTGCGATCGCGGCGGAAGGCGGTCCGGATGCCGTTGAGGTTTCGCGGCAGGAACTGGCGGCGGTGCTGGCGGGTTTGCCGGAGGGCCGGCGCGAAGTGCTGCTCATGCGCTTCGTGGATGCTATGAGCCTGCCGGAGATTGCCGCCGCTTTGGATATCCCCTTAGGTACGGTCAAGTCCCGCCTGCACCATGCTCTCGATGCTCTTCGCAATGACGACCGCCTGCGACGGCATTTCGATAGCGACGCCTCCTAGCGACCGCCGCACGAACCTGGAAGCCGAGTGAGGCCCTTTTTCGGAATCGCGTGAACCTTTGGGGCTCCTGCCGCCCTACAGCTACTGAGGACTGCCATGATTGAGCCCGGAAAACCACATTTCGATGATGACGACCGCATGGGGCTGCCCTCCGCTCTCCGAGCCGCACTGTGTGATCTCCATCGACCGACCAAGCCGGTGCCCACTGGGTTCGACAAGGCGGTGCTGGCAGCGGCTCGACGTGAATGGCTCCGGCAGCGTCGGCGGCGGCTGGTCATCTGGCTGGTGCCGGCGACGGCAGCGGCGGCGGCCATCGTCCTGGTTGTCTGGCTGGGCGGCTTCTGGAGTGGGCCGGCGGGGTCGGTCAGTCTTTCGCCGATGGTCTCCGCTCCGCCCAGCCAAACACCGCTCAAGGACATTAACGGCGACGGACAAGTGGACATTCTCGATGCCCTGATGCTCGCCCGACGGGTGGAGGCGGCCGACATCGCCGGACTGGAATGGGATTTCAACGGCGACCGAGTCGTGGACCGAGGTGATGTGGACACTGTCGCTTTGGCCGCGGTTCGGCTTGATCGGGAGGCGGTGCAATGAACGGCAAAGCACACAGGTCTGGCAAGGGGTCTGCGGCGGCGGCATGGAAGGTGGTATCGCTGACAGTATTGGCTCTGCTGGGTGTCCGCTCCCTTACGGTCGCGGCTCTGCCGGTCGCGGCGGTGCCCGTCGTGGACGAGTCGGCGGTTCGGTTCTGTTTCGTGGATCTGTACGTGGATAGTGGGTCGCAGACCTTGGCTGCGTGGCAGGTGGAGTTGGTCGCCACGGCCGAGGCGGGCGAAGTGAAGATCGTAGGCATCGAGGGCGGCGAACACCCGGCCTATCGCCAGCCCGCCTACTACGACCCCGCGGCCCTCACGCACCATCGCGTCATCCTCGCGGCCTTCTGCACCGGCACCGACCTGCCCACCGGCAAGACCCGCGTCGCTCGCGTGCACCTCCAGGTGCCCGCCGACGCTCAACCCCATTACGAAGTCAAACTCGAAGCCGCCGCCGACCGCGACGGCCAACGGATCGACGTAACTGTCCACGCAACACAGGGAGAACCGTCATGACCAGCCGGACAATACGCAGATGGATCGTGGGCTCGCTCATCGCATTGTTTGCAGGGGCCATCATCATCGGTTGCTGCACGCCAGCCCTGAGTCGGGCACGCAGGTCCTCGATACAAGTTGCAGAGACCATGATCTCCTCTGGCTCACCTTCTTACGAGAGCGGAGTTCATGAAGTCGCCGATGGCTCTCTGCCTTCGCGAGACGAGGAGCTTTGGGTCATTCAGCGGGCGGAGCACGAGACCGATACTGACCAAGCGGATACACCCGGCAGCGGCGTGCTCAAGGCGAAGCTGGCCGAGGAGCGGGAGATCCCCCTGCCGCTCAAGCATACCGACGTTCAGGCGGCGATCCTCGGCTACATCGGCACGGTGGATGTCACCCAACAATACCACAACCCCTATGAAAGCAAGATCGAGGCGGTCTACGTGTTCCCGCTGCCGCACAACGCGGCGGTGCGCGAGTTCGTGATGACCATCGGCGAGCGGCGGATCCGCGGGATCATCCGCGAGCGGGCCGAGGCCGAGGAGATCTACCGCCAGGCCCGCAGCCAGGGCTACGCCGCCTCGCTGATGACCCAGGAACGGCCTAACATCTTCACCCAGTCGGTCGCCAACATCGAGCCGGGCAAGGCCATCGACATCCACATCCGTTACTTCCACACACTGGCGTACGACGACGGCTGGTACGAGTTCGTCTTCCCCATGGTCGTCGGGCCACGGTTCAACCCGCCGGGCAGCACGGACGGCGTCGGGGCGGTGAGCCGCGGCGGCCGGGGGGCCTCGGGCCAGTCCACCGAGGTGCAGTACCTCAAGCCCGGCGAGCGCAGCGGGCACGATATCTCGCTGACCGCCACCATCGACGCGGGTGTCGCCATCGAGGAGCTGCGCTGCACGACGCACGCGGTGGCGGTTGCCCAGCAGGAGGTTCCCGAGCGGGCGGAGGTCACACTGAGCCAACTGGACGCGATCCCCAACCGCGATTTCGTGCTGCGGTACAAGGTGACCGGCGGACGGGTCAAGTCGTCGATGATGACCGCTCAAACGGAGCGCGGCGGCTACTTCACGCTAATGCTCTTCCCGCCGGACAGCTTGCGGCAGCTTCAGCGGATGCCTTTGGAACTGGTCTTCGTGCTGGATTGCTCGGGCAGTATGAGCGGCGAACCGATCGCCCAGGCCAAGACGGCCATCGAGCGGGCTCTCAAGCACATGCGACCGGACGACTCCTTCCAGATCATACGCTTCTCGAACGATGCGTCGCAGCTTGGCCCGCAGCCGATCACCGCCACGCCGGAAAACGTCCGCAAGGGCCTGGCCTACCTGCGTTCGCTGGAGGGCATGGGCGGCACGATGATGATCGAGGGCATCAAGGCGGCCCTGGATTTCGAGCATGACTCGCGGCGGTTGCGGTTCGTCTGCTTCCTGACCGACGGCTACATCGGCAACGACGCGGAGATTCTTGGCGAAGTGCACAAGCGTATTGGCGCGTCGCGGATCTTCAGCTTCGGCGTGGGCACGTCGACCAACCGCTACCTGCTCGACCACATGGCCAAGATCGGCCGGGGAGCGGTCGCGTACCTGGATCTCAAGGACTCGGCAACCGAGGTGATGGACCGCTTCTTTGAGCGGATCAGCCACCCGGCGATGACCGACCTGGAGATCGACTGGGCGGGCATGAAGGCCAGCGACGTGTACCCCGCGCGCTCGCCGGACCTGTTCGTGGGCCGGCCCGTGATCCTCACGGGGCGATGTAACGGAGCGCTGCCGCCGGTCGTCCGGGTACGCGGTCGCATCGGAGATGGCGTGCAGACGCTCGAAGTGCCGGTAAGCGGTTCCGACGCGGCGGCCACCGCCCTACCGGCCGTCTGGGCCCGCATGAAGATTGCCGACCTGTGCGACCGGGCGACGCACCAACGTGACGGCGACCTCCCGGGACAGATCCGCACCGTGGCCCTGGAGTACGGGCTGATGTCGGCCTACACGGCGTTCATCGCAGTCGACTCGACGACCCGCACGGCCGGTGACTACGGCACCACCGTGCACGTCCCCGTCCCCGTCCCCGAGGGCGTCCGCTACGAGACCACGGTCCAGGAGTAACACTGCCCACAGATCACACAGATGAAGCAGATGGAAGAGGACGCGGGATGCGACGGCGACGGATGGTATTTCCGTAGCGGCCGCCCCCCGCGGCGGCCGGGGGAGTGTGGAACCGCCGATGGACGCGCATGAACGCCGATGAAG
>JAAYDF010000303.1 GCA_012729395.1 Phycisphaerae bacterium | reverse complement strand
TGCCTCCTCCACCTGCCTCGCCAAAGGGTTCCGTTCTCCGGCTGCGCCCAGGAAGTCAAGCGCGAGTTCGGCCAGACCGGATCGGGACAGGCTTCGGTAGCCCGCCGCAATATCTCGGCGGGTTTGGTCCGCCGCCAGGGAGCCCGCGGCCTCTCCTTGCGCGGGAATCGGCTCCGACGTAGCAGCCAGCCCTGACCAGTCCACCAAGCCGGGGATGCGCGGGATCAACGCCGGGTATTCGAGCTGAGGAGTCGATCCGGTTGCGTACTCTGTTGCCAGCAGCAGGTTCAGTGTCGCCACCCCCGCTCTATATCTGAGCGACCAGTCGGCGGGCTCTCGCGCGATGGCCGCCTCGAAGCTGTGGATGCTCAAGGCTAGGTTGTCCAAGACTGCTCCCGCTCGGCCGTTGTCGCCGGACGCGGCGGCAGCCGTCGCCGCACCGATATAGATGCCGGCCTGGGTTAGGTACGGGCCGGGGTCACTCGGCTGAAGGAATCGAGTGCTCTCAGCTCGGTCTGCCGCTCGGACTCCATCGGTAGCCGCGAGTGCGATCGCCGATCTCTGGATTTGCAGTGAGAGATAAGGTAGGCCGGCCAGGACCAACACTGCCAGCGAGAGCGCTACCAAGGCACCTCGGAACACGGTAGATAGTAGGCCGGACGGCTGCATCCTTTCGAAAGCGTGTTGGGACCTGGCAGCGTGCCGGCTCCCGCGACCCGCCTTGGTGGAGTGCTGGTCAGATCTCCTGGGGAGCGTGAAGAAGTCGTCGTTTCGGACGACGTCCAGTACGGGCGCGGTCTGATCTGCGGATTCAGGACGGCGCGTGGGCTGAACATACGGTGGTCCGCTCGTCTTAACCGGCGGTCGATTCGTTTCTACCGGCGGCCTACGGCCATCGATCTTGAGCCATCGTCTTACCCTGGGCCACAGGACCAATGCCCGGGCATCGACCGAGGCTATTCCGGCGGCCATGAACAGCATCGCCGGAATGGTGACGCCGGGCACCTGCCAGAGCCAGTCGACGCTCGCGTGGATGAGCCAATAGGCGGATCCTGCCAGGAGAGCCATCTCCCACCCATAGACTATGGGTCGATTCCCCCATCGTAGGTTGCACCATCGGGTGCTGGACTCAACAGGCCTCGGTTCACCTTCTGCTGTCGGGGGGTCATCCCGTACCGACGTGTCGGTACGCCGCCGGCGCAGCCAGGCCTCCCTTGCCCCCAACCAGCCGGCCGTGCAGCGTGGCCACATCAGCCCTGCCACTGCCAGAATCATGCCGCCGAACGCCAACACTCCACCCACCAAACCGGTTTCTCCCAGAATCTGGAGTTCCAACGAGTGCGCCTGCTTTGGTTTGGAAGTCTGGGTGGAGCGCAGGCGGTCGTACTGAAAGACAAAGTTGTCCGCCCCGACCCCCATGACCGGGGCGCTCTCGAACGACTTCCAGGCAACTCTCCAGATGTCCACTCTGCCGGTCGAGGAGACCATCGTGAAGCGCGATTCATGCCCCTCGTCCGACTGGGTACTCGCCTGACTGGTGAACTGTTGCCATGTCTGAGAGATCCACTTGAGCGGTCCCCCGACATCGCTGGTGAGGGCGATCGAGCCATAGACCGCGCCGGCCAGAGCGGCCGCCAGAATGACGGTACCGAAGATGGTCTTCATTTTCTGACTCACCCGCACCCATCGTTCCAGCAACGCGAGGATCATTCCCATGAAGGCAGCAATGATCGCCGCGGTTGCCAGCGTCCGGGCACCGATACTACCCCCCACCGCTTCGGGACCTTCGAGCCAATAGCGATTTAGCGTCGGGAACTCATAGACCATCAATAGAGCGGGGACCAGCATATAGACGATCGTCCTCAGCCGGGCCGGCGACACCGCGAACATGATCACAAGAGAAAGGCCCAGGCTCCAGACGGCCCCCCGCGACTGGGTCATGATCGACAGGCCGAGCAAACCCGTTGCCAACCCGAGAGCTATG
>JAAYDF010000302.1 GCA_012729395.1 Phycisphaerae bacterium | reverse complement strand
CAAGTTGCCAAAAGCGAAGTATCGAGGGTGGCATGGGTCGGTACTCCGACCCGTGGCCAAACACGGACAACCACTGGTCTGGGTACAGACCAGTGCCACCCAGTGCCCCTGAAATTCGGATGCACCCCCCGGCCGCAAGCACCCACCGAACTCCTCGTCCTCAACACCCCATCCAACGCCTCAGGGCCAGGGCTGCCGCAAGGATCGCCACCACGTAACCCACAGCTCGCCAGATGGCTTCCGGGGTGCTCTTCAGCGGATGAAAATTCCACGCCGGAAGATCAGCAAGGCACTCCGAAGCCAGATAGAAGCACGCGCCCGGCAGGCAGATCAAGACCGCACAAGCCAGCAACCCCGCCCAATTGTCGGGGTAGATCTGCTCAAAGATCAGATCGCCGATACCTCGCGCCGGCGACACGGCCTTACGGGGAGCACTGATACCACCCGCAAGCAGGAACACGCCCGGTACCGCGAAAATGATGAGCCGGACGATAAACGCTCGCCAAGTCATGCCGCACCTCCGGAAGCGGGTTCGTCTGCGCCGACTCCTGGTCGGCGGGCGAAGGCTGCCAGGAGCACCAGGCCGTAGGCCGACTGTACCGCGACGACCACCACATACGCCAGACCGCGCAACGGCGGCAGACCCCCGCGTTCCGGGGCGACCAGAAGAAGCATCCCCACTACGGAGACCACGCAGCTTGCCAGGATCATCGCCGCAGCCGCCAGAAACACGGCCCGCCCTCGACCGGTCACATGACTGACGACCGCCAGAATCGCCAACACCGCGGCCACCGTGTTCATGAGCGAGCGCCACACATGAATCACCGTCTCGACCCAGCGGGTTTGCTCCTGCAACGCATGCCGACGGCCGACTTGCTCCAACTCGTCCGGTGCCGCCGGACGCGGCAACGGCAATAGTGGCGGGAGAAGTGATTGAGAGCCAGGCTGATCCGCCATCCCGCCGACCATGGCCGACCCCACGAGCCGGGCAAAGTTGATCCGCTTGACGTGCTCTGCTACCCGCCAGGCACCCCACAACCACGCCACAGCCACCGCGAGCGTCACCAGGACGAAGATACGTTCGCGTCTGAGTGTGCCGGGAGTCGTCGGCGAGTTCACGGTGCTCATTCCTTTCCCGTGGGCGTGGTCATCGCCGCGGGGTCCAACAACGCATCCAGCCGGTCAGCAGGCAGCACGCCCTTGGCCAGGGCCACCTCACGCACCGTGCGGCCCGAGGCGTACGCCTCCTTCGCGATCGCCGCCGCCTGATCGTACCCGATCACCGGGGCCAAGCTGGTGCACATAGCCAGCGACTGCTCGATCATCGCCCGGCAGCGATCCGCGTCGGCTTCGAGACCCGCCACGCAACGAGCGGCAAAGACCCGCACCCCATTGCCCAGCAACCGAACCGATTCGAGCAGGTTGCGGGCAATCAACGGCATCATCATGTTCAGCTCGAACACGCTGTCGCGGGCACCGAGGCTGACCGCCAGATCGTTGCCCAGTACCTGCGTGCACACCTGCACGAGCATCTCGCTCATCACCGGGTTGACCTTGCCGGGCATGATGCTCGAGCCGGGCTGCGTCGCGGGGATGCGCAGCTCGCCGATACCGCAGCGCGGACCGCTGGCCAGCCAGCGCACGTCGTTGGCGATCTTGGTCAAAGCGATGGCGACGGCTCGGAGCTGCCCGCTGGCCTCACACACGCCGTCCTTGCCCGCCTGGGCCTCGAAGTGGTCGGCCGCCTCGATGAACGCGACGCCCGTCCGCTCACTCAGCTTGGCCGCCATAAGCCGACCGAAATCCACGTGCGTGTTGATCCCCGTGCCCACTGCCGTGCCGCCGATCGGCAGTTCACGCAACGCAGCCATCGCCCGCTCTACTCGCTCCGCGCTCAACTTCGCCTGCGCCGCCCAGCCCCCGATCACCTGCCCGAGGCGGATCGGGGTCGCATCCTGCAGGTGCGTCCGCCCGATCTTAATGACCTCCCAGTACCGGTCCGCCTTCTCCTTGAGACGCGAGGCCAACTCCTCCAAAGCCGGCAGCAGGTCCACCCGAAAGGCCTCCGCCGCCGCCACGTGAATCGCCGTCGGGATGACGTCGTTGCTTGACTGCCCCATGTTCACATGGTCGTTAGGATGCACGGGCTCGCGCGAGCCGACCTTCCCGCTCGCCAACTGGATCGCCCGGTTGGCGATCACCTCGTTGGCGTTCATGTTGGTGCTCGTGCCCGAGCCGGTCTGGAAGATGTCAATCACGAAGTGCTCGTCCAGGCGTCCGTCGATGACCTCCTGGGCCGCCGTCACGATCCAACTCGCCCGCTGTCCATCCAGCAGCCCCAGCTCACAGTTCACCTGCGCCGCCGCCTGCTTGATCAAGCCCATCGCCCGAATGAACCGCCGATCGAAGCGGTACCCGCTGATCGGAAAGTTCTCCACCGCCCGCTGCGTCTGGGCACCCCACAACGCCCAGGCGGGCACCTCCATCGCCCCCATGCTGTCCGACTCGATCCGCAGGTTCTTATCCGCCATGATTCCTTCCTCAGCAGTGGCCCTGACCTTACTTGCGTCTGGGCGGTGCGCCCAGCGCCGGGGCTGTCGCCGGCATGGGTGTTGCCGCGTTGCCACCCGGCCCCGGGCCCACTTCAATCGCCGAGACAATGGCATCGCCACCATCCCGGCCGACAAACCGCACCGCAATCACCCCGTGGCTTGGCTGGATACCGTCAAACACCAGATCCGCCGCGCAGAACAGCCCCTCGAAGATCCGAGTCCCATTGGGCGAAACCAGTTTGACGGTCGCGGGCCGCCCCGAAGCGGTAGCGGCCACATCAAGGTTTGTGGCCACGGCTTGGCCGTTGATGAAGATATCCATCGCCCGCTTCTCGGGCTCGAGCAGCCGGTGCTCCATAAACCTCAGACGCACATGATAGGTACCCGGGCCGCAGGTGACATAGGCAATGAAGTCTTTGCCGCTCACACCATGTCGGTACAAAACCGGGTCGGCGGTACCCGCGACCGCCAGACGCCGCGGCGAAGTATGCCAGTGCGCTTGAACGGGGTCGACCTTCTGGTCACCGCGGATGACGAGTTCCGTGGCCGGCCGCCAACGCAGGCCGCGTGAGTCGACGTAGTCTTCGCGCCGCGGGTAGCCGAAGATCCAAGCCTGGCGCGCCGTCGGCCCGCCGCCCGAACCAAAGCCCGCGTCACCCTCCGCCGCTGAGTACTGGACGGCCGCCAACCGCACATATCCGCCACCCGACAGCGGATTACCCCTGCCGGTCGTCACGATCCGCAGCGAATGCTCGCCCGCATCGAGGCCGTTCTTGTACCACAGCACGTGCCCATCGAGGCGATGCGGGTTCCAGCAATCCAGGCCCACAGGCTGACGCACGCCGTCAAGGTAGATCTCCGCCTGGCCACCGTCAGGGCCGACCGAGCCGATCAGCCGAACCTGATTGCCCACGAAGGCACAGAGCACCTCCGCCCCCTCCCCGGAGGCCGCACGCACCACGCCTTGCTGGTCGGCAGTCGATTCGTCGGTCGACCACGCACCACGCCATGTCCATCTCGCGTCATCGACAACCTTCTGCGGATCATCGCCACCGACCGACAGTTGCCTTCGGCCGTCGTGGCGGATGCTGACGATACAATCGCCGTTCGATAGCGGCTGAACCTGATAACCGACCTCGTCCAGCTCGCTCCGCTCAAGCAGCGGCGAACCGTCCGCGATCACATCATCGGGCCTGAACGCCAGCCGCAGGACCGTGGTCGTCTCCGCCGGGGCATCGAAGGTCGTGAAACTTACCCGACCGCGATCATACCTCACCCGCGTCACCACCGACGGGCTGCGCATGATGTGGTTCTCGCGATTGGCCCCGAGGGCCTCCGGCAGCCAGGCCATGCCCTCAAGCACATACCACAGAGGTAGCGGATGGGCACACTGCAGCCACGTGTCCGCCACAACCTGCCCACCGTCGAAGCCGTCCTCGACAACTCCCGTTTCATGGGCGTCATAGGTGGCGAGAATGAATTGCCGCCGGGCCATCTCCCGGGCCCACTCGCAATCGGCCCGAACACCATACTCCGCAAACGCCGCTCCGATCTGCATCGGCGGATACTGAAGCGAACGACCGCAGCATTCCGGGCCCTCGGGAAACGCCCAGGCACCACTGTAGACACCCCCGCCGGACTCGGCCGGCACGCACGCCCGGTGAATATACAGCGAGAAGACATTCCGGGCATCAGCCCGCCAACCCGCAAACCAGTCCGGATGACGCATCATATAGCGAGGGGCCATTTCGCTGATCGTCTCACACTGCACGTTGTGGTTCCAGTCCCAATAATGCCGAGCCCATGTATCCCGCCCAAGCCAGTTCGGCAGCAACGACTCGCGCACATAACGCAAGCCCGCCTCACGAGCATCCAGCAACGACCCTTCGCGCCCCGTGTATCCCAGACGAATCAAATCATCGAATAACCGCAGCAGCAGCACCACGCCGCCGGTTTGCTGATCCTCCCAGAATACATCCTCCGGGTTGGCGTAGCGGTTCCACGGAGAACCTTCTGGCGCCCGATCGCGTTTGTCGGCCAGCAGGTCCGCCCAGTGCTTGACCACGGCAAGCCAATGCGGCTCACCGGTGATCCGATAAGCCTGGAGAATCGCCTCGCCGGTCAGGGCCGCCAGATCAAGCTGGATCATGCCGCTCGCGTCGGCTTGGCCGTAGGGCTCACCCGCGTTCGGGACGCTGACAATGAAGCCCGGCCACGGGTGGTCCGGACCCGTCAGCCCATTGGCCAGCAACGCATCCACCAGCAAGTGCAGGTGTGCGATCGCCGCCGGGTCGCCCGTATACCGATAGTACTGAACCCAGCCGAAGATGGAGTACGCAGCCCGCTGGGCAAGATCACCATTACCCCACAATCCCAGCGGTTGCGGCATGATCGTACCATCCGGCATGATCTTCCACCGACCGTTGTACACATAGTCCGGTGCCGGCGGACCCTGGATTGGATCCAACTTCCAGGGATATCGCTTGAGCGTCTCAGCCGCCACCCGAACCCGGAAGTCGCATTGCCCATTCAGACCCCTGTACCACGGCGCGATCACGCCCTGTGCGTCCTCCACCGCCTGGTAAGCCATGTACCGATCCTGCCTGGGCACACCGGTCGCGGCCTGTACCGAGGCAGCCGTCAGCCGCCCGCCAAGCACCCAACCCACACCGACCCAGGCCGCAATCCGCAGTATGCAAAAGACCGCTCGCGTCCGAGATGTGTGACCTGACAATGCGACCCCCAGTCTCGCCCGCGCGCCCGCGTCGCAAAGCCCAATCCGCCTATGGCTCAGACGCGCCGCCTTCACGGATAACACGTGCCGTGCGGGCATTCCGTCCGCTCGTCTGCCAACATGATCTCCCTAGCGATCCGCGCGTGGGGCAGTCGGACTCCAAAGCGCCCTCGCCGCCCCGAGGTCGCCGGAGTCGCCGTCAGTATATCGGCCACCGAGGTCGGCCACCATGCCGGCCCGTTACGGAATGCTCTCATCTTCCCCGGCCGGCCCGCCACACTCATAGGCGGCCTCTACACCCTCGCCGGACAGACAAGACCTCATCTCTGCAACATCGACCTGATCAACGTCGCCATCACCATCCAGGTCGGTCGGGTCACACCAGTAACCCGGCACAGGAACCCCCGCCCCTGATAAACAGAGCTGAACGAATGCGAACTCATCGAGATCCACGTCCCCATCACCGTCAAAGTCCGCCTGCACAATACGCGGTAACCCGAGTACCGTCAGACTCGCCGACTGAGAGACCGACCCATCGCACGCCGTCGAGACGATGCAGGCGTACGATCCCTGATCCTCAGCCTGCACATCCGCGATCCGTAGCGCGGCCGAGTTCGCCCCGCTGATGCGCTCGTCGTTCACCACGTTCGCGCCGTTATGCTGCCACTGATACGATCTCGGCTCCGCCCCCAGCAAACCCACCTCAAAAGTCGCCGTCCCGCCAAGGTCCACCGAGACCGAACGCGGCTGCGAATCAAACCCGGTCAGCGCTTTGATGGTCAACCCAGCACCGGCCGAGACCACACCACCCACGTGATTCTCGACCACGCAGCGGTACTCGCCGGCGTGTGCCTGGCCCGCCGCCGTGATCCACAATTGCCTTGTCCGGCTGCCGCTTACTCCACCGCCATCCTGAACATCAACGCCATCGCGCTGCCAGCGATAGCTCAGCGTACCCTGACCGATCGCCTTCACCGCGAACGCCGCCGACAAATCGGGACACACATCCTGAGCCGCTGGATTCGCGGTGATGATCGGCGGCTGTGGATCGAGCCCCAGGGTGATATTCGCCCGCTTCACCTCGCCCGCCGCCACCGTCACGCCGGATAGCGAACCCGTTCCCCAACCGGGAGCGAGAAACGCAAGCGAATAGGTTCCCGGAGGTACGTTCAGGAAGGAGTACAGGCCGTCACCCGACGACAGGCCAACGTAGCTGGAGCCAGTCCGCGTCACCTGCGTGTCCACGATCGGATCGCCGTTCGGATCCGTGACGTGGCCGATGATAATGCCGGTCGCTGGTGATTGCTTCCAAGGCATATCCGGCACGGCGGCGCTGTCGGCGTAGACACTGCCCGACGCGGAGTAGTACGGCCAGAAATCGCCCGCGCTGAACCCGCTGTAGCTGAAGAGCACGTTACCCTGTGCCCCCAGCGTCCGTGTGACCTGGACCTGCTGAAGCAACTCATCCACGCCCACGCTGCGATTCTGCCCGCCATAAACATGCCGGCCGGCACGGTGCGCGACCCAGTCCGGCAAGATATCGCTGTAGTCCGGCAAGGCGCCGCCATCCGCCCAGTAGATCATCGGCACGATGAAATCCATCGCCCCCGCCGCCAGCCAAGCTTGGGCATCCTGGTACGCCGTCGTGTAACCATACTGATACCCCAGAGGATAGCCCGCATAGCGGTCCGCCCGATACAGACCCAACGGAGCCGAACTCACCTTGATATGCGGCTTCACCTCCATGATCTGGGCATAAAGATCACACAACATGCGCGTGAACTGGTCACGCGTCCAATCGGCAAAACCCAACCCGTGTGGATTGCCGTCCCCGCTCAGCCGAGACAGCGAGATGGGATCGTACGAATAGGCCGCACTGGGCATACGAACCCGATCAAAATGCACCCCATCAACGTCGTACTGCGTCACAACGTACATCACCTGCTTGCGGGCATAAGCCTGAGCGGCCGGCACACCGGGTGCCATCCATACATACGAATCCGACACATATTGCACCGGCTGGCCGGAACTGTTGTGGACCAGCCAATCGCGACGCCGGGAATTCGCCGCGTTGCAGTGTTGCCAGTACAGATGGTTGGGATCGGTCGGCGCCTGGTAGCTCTGATTGTGCCAACAAGTATGCGTGTTGATGTAGGCGTGGAACTCCAAGTCGGCCGCGTGAGCCGCCGCCAAGGCATAAGCCATGGGATCCCACCCTGGATCTTCACCGCTTGGCGAAATCAACGGCGACCACGGCTCATTCGGCGAGGGGTAAAGCGTGTCCGCCTGGCCGCGAACCTGAAACAACACCGCGTTGAATCGATGCTGTCGCAGCTTGGTCATCGCATCGTCAATCGTGCCTTTCGCCGTCGCTTCGTCCGGGTTCGCCCAGTCAAATCGCGTCACCCACATGCCCCGGAACTCCGGAGCCGCCGCCCACGCTCCCGGCAGACGGAAAAACGCCAGCACCGATGCCATCACCAGCATCAGCCATACCCACACCCGCCGCCCCTCGCCGCTGTGATTCATGCCACCCTCGATTAAGAATGAGCAGGTATGACCACCCCCGCCTCGCATCTCTCCCTCTGCAACCAAGATCCGTAGTATAGCATGGCCTCCACCGCAGCCCACCTCCCACATCCCCCCCGCCAGCCAAAACAACATGGAAAGCGGCTCTATGCCGTCCACCGCCTTTGACCCGCTAGCCATCCCGCAGGCCCATTCCGCAAACCCCAAAGCATGGGCCCCCACCAGCAGCCCGCACAGCCTCGAAGGCACAAAATTGACCTGGAAACGCATCGTCCGACGAAAAAAAACGTGCGACAGGAAGGAAAAATCGCCCACATTAAAACATAACTGGCTGCAGAATAGTATCTTACATCAATCCCGTCCCCGCCCAAAAGATTCTTGCATTTTGATGCAGAGGGGGCTTGAATCGTACCGAAATAGTGCTATATTTAATAGCACCAAAGTGGTGCGAATAGCGCGTGCTGCCCGCCACTGGTCAAGGAGAAGAGGACCCCCAACCTACGCGAGGCCCACCATGCGAAGCGCGATGCAAGACTCACAGAAAAGCGTGCCTTCCACCGGCGTTGATCCCTTTGAACTCTGGTATGCCCCCAATCCGCGGCTCAGAAGCAAGGCGGCGGGTGAGCAGGCCGTCGCGATTGCGGAAGGAGTGACCGGCGTTCGCTCGCCGGACTTCAATCCCGATGAGCAGGAACTGTTCGTGGCCCTGCATACCTGTGCCTACCGGGCGGCCCGGAAACCCAGCGGTCGCCGAATCCTGATGACCGAAAGGACGGCGTGGGCCCGCCGATGGGAGATCATCCGCGGATACATCGTCGAGCAGAACATCGGATTGGTGTACTCGATGATCGGGCGTCTGGGCGCCCGTCAATTGGACGAGGACGATCGGCTGAGCGAGGGCATGTACGCCTTGACCCGGGCGGTTGACCGGTTCAATCCCTGGCGCGGGTACAAGTTCAGTACCTATGCCTGCAACGTCATAGCCCGGGCGCTCATGCGGCGGGGCAAACAAGAGAGCAACCATCGGCGAATGTTCCCCGTCCAGCACGACCTGTCGTACGAGCGTCCGGTTTCATCAGACGATGAGGGAGCCGACCTTTATGTCGAACGGCTGCGGCGGATCATGCGTCACAACCTCGGGGATCTGACTGATCTGGAGACCGAGATCCTGGCTCATCGTTTCCCGGCCGACCAGGAGAGTCGCCTGACCTTCCAGGAGATCGGGAACACCATCGGCTTGAGCAAGGAGCGCGTGCGACAGATTCAGAACATAGCCCTCACCAAGCTGCGTGAGGTACTGGATGCGGACCCCGTGCTTCTGTAAACGAGTTTCCGGGGTTGATGGAGAATGAACCGGCGAAGGAGCGGCTGACCTGCGGGCCAGCCGCTTCTGTTTGTTCAGGGGGCGGGCGCATCCTCCCCGGCAATCAGGGCCAAAGCCTGTTCTCGCTCGGCAGTGAGACTCGGCTCGCCGGTCCCCAGGTGCAGCGACTCGTACGCATCGAGGGCCACAAGAGCCCGCCTGCCATCCCCCAAAGCCAGGAAGCTCTTCAGCAGGACCAAGTACTGCGTTCTTGGTGTTCCGAATCGGCCAGACCACACAGGCGGGTCGATGAACCGCTCGATGATCTCCTCGGCGGCCTGGATCGCCTCGGTGTACCTGCCCTGGTAGTAGAGCACGATGGCCAAGTTCCGCCGGCCCTGGTAGTTGTCCGGCTGCCGGCGCACGACCTCGCGATTCATGGTCAGATTGTCCGCGAACGCTGAACCATATTGCCAACTGGCGGGCAGCAGCAGGAACACCGCAGCCACGGTCAACGGCACCGCCAGTCGAGCCAGCCGAACCAGAATGGCGGCGAGTCCGATGGCCATGAACACGGTGGGCAGATAGAGCCACCGTTCCGCGAAAAGCCAGTGGGCCATGGGCATGGCGTGAACCGGCACGGCAAGCGTGACCATCAGGCCGACGAATACAAGACCCATCCGGCTCCGGCGCCTCCAACACAGTACCGCGCCGGCCGTCGCCGCCACCCACAGCGACAGCCCGATCACCACATCCCACGCCAGCCGATCGGCCGGCAGGAGCTCCGTGATCGACCAGATCGGACACAGCCGGCCCGGCCTGAACAACAGCTCGATTGCCAGAAAGGTCAGACGGAACGGCGTGAGCAACCTCTCGATGAAGCCCACATGGTGCATGGGATCCTCCCACGGCACGGTCCGCGAGGCATCGAGCACGTAGTTCCACCCAAACACCTGGTAGCGAAGAAACATGAACAGACCGACCGCAAGGATGAAGCACAAGTGAGCGGGAGCCAGTGTTTGGTTGACCCATGTGCGTCGGTCAACGCGACTTTCGGTGGGCACCTCCCGCCGCCGCCAGAGGTCAAACAACAGGAGCACCGGCCAGACGAACAGGGCATGCTCCTTACTCATCGCCGCGCCCAGGAAGAGCAGAGTGTTGAACAGGTGGAAACCCATGGCTGCCCAACGGCCCGCGGG
This sequence comes from Phycisphaerae bacterium, assembly GCA_012729395.1. Lineage (GTDB taxonomy): Bacteria > Planctomycetota > Phycisphaerae > UBA1845 > PWPN01 > JAAYDF01. The sequence continues at coordinate 39,165 of JAAYDF010000302.1, read as the reverse complement.
CGGATCACGCAGGTAGCGGGCCAGCAACCAGGCGCTGAGGCAACCGGCCAGTAACTCGGCTCGGCCATAGCCAGTGACCACCGCCTCGGTGTGGATAGGGTGGACGGCGAAAAGCAGCCCCGCGATCCAGGCAGCCGCGGGGTGACGAATCAGTCGCCACGCAGTCAATGCCACGCCCGCGCCGGCCAAGGCGTGCAAGCCCAAATTGACTAAGCGAAATGCGTACGGGTTCGGCTCGGCGCGACCAGCCAGCACGATGTTCGCTCGCAGTGTCCAAGCCGCCAGCGGGCGATACAGCTTGTCTGAGGACTCTCCACGAGGCCACCACGGATGCTGCCAGAAGCGGTACCAAGCACCCGGTTGGGTAACCAGGGCGTTGTTGACGATGATCGGTCTATCGTCGTAAACGAACTCGTTGGGCAGGGAAGGGTAAAATGCCGCGGCGCCGACCAGTGCGGCCACCGACATCGCCAGAACAACCTGCCATCGACCGGCCATCAGATGTGCTCAGTGCTCCCGCGATACGGGTATCGAGTTCTTCTCGGCGGCGACTTAGCCCAGCCTCCTTCGGAAGCCTTCAGCTCGCCCTCGGCATCATAACGCCCGTCCCATCACTCGCAAACAACCGATTCCGTAAGGACCGGCTCCAGCAGAGCCGCGCACGTCAGGAAGCGGTTCTTGCTTTTTCGAGCTACCGCTCCCTGACGGTCGCGGCTCTGCTCTTGATCCAGCCACGGCCCCTCCTCGGAAGGGGGACGCTCAACACGTACGCCTCCCGCGGGGCGAAGATCACGGTGAATCGTGACGTGCTCTAGCGTGCCGAGGAGACGACGCGGGCGGAGGATTCCGCAGATACTTCGATCTCTTGAGCCAACTCGGGCAAGGAGCGGAAAAGGGCTTCTTCCGCACGTGTCATGATCACCTGGCGACGAGCCATGACCCGACGGGCCACATCGAGACAACGATCGACGTGGTACGGCAGGCTGCGGTGATTCGTGAGCCAGGAAAAGGAGGGCACAAACTTCGGGGCGAACTCACAGGTCGCGACATTCGAGCCGAAGCCCATCACCGCTCCGGTGGGGAACATCTGACCGATGCCGGTCTTGCTGTGATCGCCGATGGTGAGCCCGACGAACATCTGGCCGGACTCGACCTCGACGCCGTTGATCGGTACGCGGATGGTGCCGTAGGTGTTCTTGAGATCGCTGTTGACCGTGTCGGCGGCCAGGTTGACCCACTCGGCGACATAGGCGTGGCCGAGGAATCCGTCGTGCTGCTTGTTGGAATACCCGTGGACGATGGATGCCTCCAATTCACCTCCGACTTTGCATCGCCGTCCGATGCTCATGGCGTCGCGCAGGGCGGCCCCGGCCTGAATGATCGAGCCGTCGCCGATATAACACGGCCCTTCGATGCTGACGTTGGGCGCGACGGTGACCCCGTCGCCGATGTAGATCGGTCCGTTTTCCGCGTCGAGTACCACGCCGGGCTTGATGACCGAGCCGGCCCCGATATGAATGGCTTTTTCTTCGAGCAGGTGGACTCCGGGGCAGAGTCGGCCTTCCTTGCTCGCTGATCGGCCCGTGCGTTCCCAGCCCCAATGCAGCATACCGACATTGGCGTGCACCAGATCCCAAGGGTAGTTCATCAGCCGCGGCGAGGCGATGAACGGGAACTCCGGCACATCGCCAAGCACGGTGCATGCCCGGTCCGAATCGAGCAGGACTTCGGGCGAAAGCCGGGCCATCAGGGCTCGGTCCGCATGAATCACGATGGGCGTTCCGTCATGCCACTGCACCGCCGGACGGGGCCCAGCCGCGAGCGGTGCGGTCATCAGCAAACGCCCGTTCAACAACAGGGCCGCGTCGCGGTCCGGACATCTGTTGACAGAGTGGGCGAATCGCTCAGCGGTGACCGCGGCAAGCATGGGGCGGCAATACAGGTGGACCCCGGTTGCCTCAGTACAAGCGAAAATCGCATCCAGCAACGACCCATAACCGGTCCGCAGTTCGCAGGTCGTCCGCCAGTAAGTCAGCGGCAGCAGGTTGCGCCAGCCGTCGTCTTCGAAGACCACGATTGCAGTCATAGGGTCCATATCGGAGATTGGGCCACCCGGCTGGAGCGGTCGCTGGATATCGGGCGTCGGCGGGGCTGATTTCCAGCGGCAAATCCGGTATAATCACTCGGGGAGGAATCGAGGGCCGACGCGCCCTCGAGTCCCACCATGGTCGCGGTTCAGTTCATTCATCCTTTGTCTGTGCGGATGGGAGGACAGCAATATGTCCGGAAGGAGCCCCTGGATGTGGTGGCATGTGGTCATCGTGCTTGTGTTCGCCGGCTCGACGTTCGGCCAGCCGGGCTCGTCGCTACCGGTTGTCTCTCAATCCACAGACGGCTGCGGAACCCCAGGCACCGGCGATTGCCTGGAAGCCAACGGCTCGCCTTACTGCGAGAACCAGGCGTGCTGCGAAGCGGTCTGCGCCTTGGACTCCTACTGCTGCGTGACCGAATGGGACGCCGAGTGCGCTAACCTGGCCGTCTCCTTGCCGGACGTGTGCGGCGGAGCAGAACCCAACCCCCAAATCACCGTGACCAGTCCCAACGGCGGAGAGAGCTGGTCGGCCGGCACCACGCAGACAATCACTTGGAGCGCCGTGGATACCACCGGCGAAGAGCAGGTTCGGGTTCTCCTCTACGAGGGAAACGACTATCGCGAGTTGCTTGGAGAAACGACCGTCGGAGCGGGCAGTCTGAACTGGCCCATCTCCGCATGGATCGGCGACGGCACCACGTACCGGATCTGCGTCGAGATGTGGGTGGACACGGTCGGCTGGGTACAGGACTGCGGAGACGCCCCGTTCACCATCACCGGTTCGCTCGCGCCGCCGGCCGTCACGCTGACCAGCCCCAACGGCGGTGAAGCCTGGCAGGCCGGGATGAGCCACACCATCACCTGGCTTAGCAGTGGAATCGACGAGGATGAGTGGCTAACCATCAATCTCTACGACGGAGAAACGTATCGCGGGCAGATCGGTGGAACGACCATCGGAGCCGGCAGCTTGGACTGGTCCATCGCGCCTTGGTTTGGCGACGGCACAAACTACCGGGTCTGCGTAGAGGCTTATGTCAGTGGCTTCGGCGCAGTCCAGGATTGCGGCGACGCTTCCTTTGCCGTCACCGGTTCGCTGCAGCCCCCTGTCCTCACCATCACCAGCCCCAACGGCGGCGAGAGCTGGCAGGCCGGCACTACACACACCATCACCTGGACCAGCACCAACACCACCGGCACCGAGTGGGCGACCATATCCCTCTACGAAGGGGGCAACCATCGCGCCGACCTCGGGTCCGTTCCCCTGAGCAACGGCAGCCTGGATTGGCAGATTTCGCCCTGGATCGGCGACAGGACGGACTACCAGATCCGCATCGAAGTCTGGGTGGATGCCTACGGCCCTGTACAGGACTCCAGCGACGCTCCGTTCGCGATCACCGGCTCGGCGGGGCCACCCACCCTCTCGCTCACCAACCCCAACGGCGGCGAGACCTGGCTGGCGGGCACCACCCAACCCATCACCTGGACCAGCACCCAAGTCCAGGGGTATGAGTGGGTCAGTGTCTACCTCTACTCGGGCGACACATACGTCCGCCAAATCGGCGGGGCGGTGATCGGCGACGGCGGCATGGACTGGGCAATCCCCTCCTGGATCGGCGACGGGACGGACTACCGCGTCTGCCTCGAGACTTGGGTGGGCGACTTCGGGGCGGTGACCGACTGCAGCGACGCGTCTTTCTCGCTCACCGGCTCGATGGATCCCCCCACGTTGACCGTCACCAGCCCCAATGGGGGCGAGGTCTGGCAGGCAGGCACCACACAGGCCATCACCTGGACCAGCACCCACACCACAGGAAGCGAATGGCTGACCATCGAACTCTATGAAGGTGACCAGTACTGCGGGTCACTCGGTGGGACCACCGTAGGCAGCGGCGGCTACGATTGGGCCATTCCAGCCTGGACAGCCAACGGCGACAACTATCGGTTACGCATCGTCTTCTATCAAAGCAGCGACGTGTTTGAAGACTTCGGGGACGGGCCCTTCGAGATCACCGGCTCGGCCGGAAACCCGACCTTAACCATCACCAGCCCCAACGGCGGTGAAACCTGGCAGGCAGGCTCCACCCAGACCATAACCTGGAGTAGTAACGGTATCGCTGGCGATAGTTCCATCACCGTCTCGCTTTACCAGGGCGAGACTTACCGCATGCAGATCGGCTCAGGCCCCGTAGGATCCGGCAGTCTGGTTTGGGCAATTCCCGCCTGGATCGGCGATCATACCCAGTACCGCGTGTGCACGAGCATCTGGCTGGAGAGCGTTGGCCAGGTCGAGGACTGCGGTGACGGCTTCTTCAGCATCACCGGCTCCACGCCTCCTCCGGCGATCACCTTGACCAGCCCCAATGGCGGCGAGACCTGGCAGGCCGGCACAACTCACAGCATCACCTGGACGAGCGCCAATACGACCGGCGACGAATGGGTCAGTGCGTCTCTGTACGCGAGCACAGAGTACATCGGGGAGATTGGCGGCACCTTCGCTGAAGCCGGCTCCGTCGCCTGGCAGATTCCCCCCTGGATTGGTGACCGCACGGACTACCGCGTCCGCCTGTCCATGAGCAGCGGCTTCGAAATGTTCGAAGACTACAGCAACGGGTCGTTCACCATCACCGGCTCGACACCTCCTCCCACAATCACTGTGGTCAGCCCCAACGGCGGCGAGAGCTACCAGGCCGGTACTACCCAAACCATCTCCTGGACCAGTACCCATGTCTCCGGCCAGGAATCCGCGAATATCGAGCTCTACGCAGGCGATGTTCCCCTGGGGACGATCGGCACGACCCAGATCGGGACAGGCAGTTTCGCATGGTCCATTCCCCCCTGGATCGGTGATCGAGCCGACTACCGAGTGCGCATCGCCTTGTACGACGGAGGCGGTCTGGGCACATTCGAGGATGACAGCAACGCGCCCTTCACGATCTCGGACTCGACCGCTCCGCCGACCATCACGGTCACAAGCCCTGACAGTGCGAGCATCTGGCAGGCGGGCACGACGCAGACCGTCACCTGGACCAGCACCCACCCTCACGGCTGGGTGATGGTCACCCTGCAGAGCGAAGCCTTGGAGTCCGCGGGTAGCCCGACCGTGCACAACCCTCTGATCATCGGTCTGGCTCCGATGGAGGCCGGCAGCTTCGATTGGCCGATCTGTTCATCGCTGCCCGCCGGCTCGAACTATCGCATCGAGGTCATGTGGATGGTGGACGGCAACGTGCGGGACGAAACGGACGGCACATTCCAGATCACCAACCCGTCACCCACGACATCGCCGACCATGACGCAGACCTTCCCGCAAGCCGGCCAGGCGGTCCAGGCCGGCGCGACAACCACCATCAACTGGACCAGTACCAATCCGACGGGCGACGTGGACATATATCTCTCACATGCTCAGTCTTCGCTGCATTATGATCCCAACTCGGTGATCCGCCTCGGCAGCGCACCCATGGCATCGGGAAGCTTCGACTGGTATGTGGACCCGGAACTGGGATGGGATCATGCCTCGTTGATACTGGTCAATCCGTCCGTGGGAACGATTCTCACCGAAGTGCAGATACTGCCCATCAGCCCGGTCTTCCTGGCGGGCGCGGTGTCTCGCCGAACACACGGGACTGTGGGCAACTTCGATACGCCGCTGTCCCTTGGAGGGACCGCGGGCAGCGAATGCCGCACGGGCGGTCCGAGGACGATTGTGCTGACCTTCAGCGGACCGGCCGAGGGAGTCCAGGTGCAGGCCTCCGCGGGCACCGTGGACGCGGTGACCGTGGACGGGCCCCTGGCGACTGTCGAGTTGCACGGTGTACCGAACGCAACCTGCCTGACGCTCACGGCTTCCGATGTGGCGGATATGCAGGACGCCGCCGAGGTGCGCATCGCTTGCCTGGCTGGTGATGTCAACGGCGATCAAACCGTGAACATCTTCGATCTCGTCCAGGTGAGAAACCAACTGAACCAGTCGGTCACCGCGAGCACGTGTCGGGCTGATGTCAACGTGGATGGGGCGATCAACATCTTCGACCTGGTCGCCGTGCGCAACAGCCTGAACAGCGCGTTGATCTGTCCGTGACGGACCGCGGATCAGCGGATCGGCCGTTCGAGCAGATTCACCTCAGTGACCTTGCGCGTTCGGGGATTGATCCGCAACGTCTTGATCTCGAACTTACCGAGCTCGACCTTCCTGCGGATACCGAGGAACGGCACCTGCAAGGTTGTGGACCTCGCCCGGCCGGTGGGCTCGAACAGGCGGACGATCAGGTCGTTGCCTCGCTGGGCCTTCTTGATCGCGGTCACCTGGACCACACCGTCGCTGAGCGTCACCCCGGGACGGGGCTTGCGGCCCAAACCCGGTGGGTTGAACGACAGAGCGAAGGGTTTCTCGTTACGGGCTAAAGCCTCGCGATCCACCGCCGACAACCGTTGCCGGACCGAACCGCCGTTCAGCCAGAATCGGTAGAGCCGCTCGCCCTGCTCCATGCGCGGGCTGTATCGGTTTTGCGGCAGAATGGTACGTTCGAGCAGCGGGTGCGACGAGTAAGCCGCCGACCGCAACAGCGTCAACCGCAGCCCGTCGGACGAGTAGTCCGACCCATAGATCCCGTCGTTGATACAGGTCAGGGCCTGATCGTCCCGCCGCGATACGACCGCCACCCATTTCTGGGCGACCGCTTCGTCCCCGGTGGCTGGCAGCTCGCCCACGCCGTATGCCACCTGTCCGAGATACTCGGCCTCGCCGCTCGACGTCGGAATCGACAGCTTGAGCATCAGGTTCTTCTCGTTCCAGTGCACCCGCGTCTCGACCTCGATCTCCGTCCCCTCCTTGGGCAGCTTGTACCGCTGACAGACGAACGATCGGCCCCAGGCGAACACGGCCTCGACCACGCTGCGCACCGGCCCATCCTCGATCACCCGCACCGAGGGCAACACCGCCTGCGTAACCCCGGAAAACCACGTCCCGTCGTTCGGCGGCATCAGCTTGAATCGCCCAGCCACCTTGCGGTAGGAATGAGTGGTCATGCCCCAGGAATCCTCGTTGTCGCGGATGACCAGCGGTTCAAAAGCCCGGCCGCGCAGGTAGTCGTCGCCCCGTGCGCGGTAGCGGTCGATCAACCCGGTCCGCGTGTTGATCATCACCTCGATATCGTCAGTGCGGAAGCGAATGCGCCCATCGCTCGCCTTGAGTCGCGGTGCGGGCTTCTGCTTGAGCCTGCTCAGCCGGCAGTCGAAGCGGTTCATCTGCGACGGAGCCAGCTCGGTCGTGAAGACGATCCGCTTGCGCCAATCGATCGGCAGGTTGCTGAGCTCCTTCTCCGGCTGTGAGGGCACGGCCTTCCCGTCACGGTAGACCGTCGGCAGCGTATACTCCTCGCCCCAATTCACCGCGGGCAACTGAAACTCGCACTCGACGGTCGTCCGCACGGGGTACGGGTGCGGGTTGTAAACCAGGATGGGAATCTCCTCGGGCCGAGCCTTCGGCTGCCCCTGAGCCAGAGCGAAGAACACGCGAGCCTTGATCCGCGACAGCTTCTCGAGCCCGTGGTCCATCAGCCGCAGCGACATCTCCTCGACCGGCTGAATGGCCGAGCCGGGCAGAATATCGTGGAACTCACCGACCATCAGGTCGCAGGCCGCGTCGTAGAGATCCTGCTCGGGATACGCCATCAGGCCTTGGACAGCGGCAATGGCGCTCATCTTCTCGGTCGCGTACAGCTCGTTCTCCAGCCGCCGATGGCGCTGCTTGATGCGCACCTGCGAGGTGTAGCACCCGACGGCCCATGGGTTCAGGTCGCGGTGCACTTCCGAGAGCGACGCACGGACCGCCTTGACCTCTTTGAAGTAATCCTCGGTGTTCGAGTGGATGAGCTGGGCATGCTTGGGGTCGCGCATGAGCTTGGCGATCTTCCGCAGATCGGTGCGCGAGGGTCCGCCGCCGTGATCGCCCACCCCCCAGGCCAGCAACCCGAAGTGCGGGTAGGTGTGGTCATTCTGCCAGTCACGGATCTTCACGTCCATCTCGCCGAGTTGCGAGTTGTAGAACCCGATGATCCGCGAGGCCAGGATCCGCGAGCCGTCGTAACCGACCCAGATGAAATCGTGGTGCGGCAAGTCGAGATCGCGGCCGTCCGGGCGGCAGAAGGTGTACGAGTCGTAGCCGCTCTTGGCCAGAATCTGCACCAGCCCGCGGGTGTGCCCGAAGGGGTCGAAGTTGATCGCCGTCGTCGGCTCAACGCCGAACTTCTCCGCGAAATAGCTCTTGCCCAACAGGATCTGCCGCACGAACGACTCGCCGCTGGGCATGTTGCAGTCCGGTTGCAGATACCAACCGCCCATGATCCGCCATCGACCCTGGCGGACGAGCTTCTGAATGCGTTTGAACAGGGCCGGCTCATACTCCTCGACCCATCTGTAGAGGATGACCTCGTTGTGGTTGAAGACGAAGCCGGGGAACTCCTCGATCAGGTCCGCCGCGGTGCGGAACGTGGCGATCGCCGCCGCCGCCCCCTCCTCCCACTCCCACAGCCACACCGGATCGAGATGCGCGTTACAGATCAGATGAATTCGTTTCCTGGCCATGACGTCCTCATGCTCTACGGGTTCTCTCCGCACAAACAACAAGTCATAGCAGTGTAGTCTTCGCCCACGGTTTGGCCAACCGGCATTGGGCAAGCACGCAGACTCCGGACATGCCTGTTCGGGCAGATCCGCAATAACGACGATCGCTCCGTACCGCGACCACCAAGGACCGGACCGTACGCAAGCGGCGATCAGCCCCCCGCTTCAAGCTGATCGAGGGCGTCGGGTGGAATCTCGAAGTTGGCGTAGACGTTCTGGATGTCCTCGTGATCTTCGAGAGCGTCGATGAGCTTGAGGAGCTTGGCGCCGCTCTCGGCGTCGACGGTGATGGCGGTCGACGGAACCATGGCCAACTCGGCGGACTGGATGGCAAGGCCGGCCAAGGTCAGAGCAGCCCGCAACGGTTCGAAGGCCGTCGGCTCGCAGGTGATCTCCCACACATCGTCGCTCAGGGCGTAATCGTCGGCCCCGGCCTCCAGAGCGATCTCGGCGATGCGATCCTCATCAACCCCGTTGGCCGGCACGGCAATCTGCCCCTTCGAGGTGAACATCCACTGAACGCAACCGGCCGCGCCGACGCTCCCGCCGTGCCGCTCGAAGATCTTCTTGACCTCCGGAGCGGTCCGGTTGCGATTGTCGGTCAGAGCCTCAGCAAGAATGGCGATGCCCCCCGTGCCATAACCTTCGTAGTAGACGGTCTCGAAGTTGGCACCCTCGGCCCCGCCGGCCCCCTTCTTGACTGCGTTCTCGATAGTGTCCTTGGGCATGTTGGCCTGCTTGGCCTTGTCGATCGCGTACCGCAAAGCCAGGTTCTGGCTCGCGTCGCCACCGCCGCGCTTGGCCGCCACAATGATGTTGCGGGCCAACTTGCTCCACAACCGCCCGCGCCGGGCGTCCGTGACTCCCTTTTTATGCTTGATCCTCGCCCAATGCGAATGACCTGACATCAGTGATCTCCTGTCATCTTTCGTTTACGGGGCTGGCTGCGTGTCCGCCGGGATGGAGGCCACCTCGGGCTTCTCATCTCGCTCCACCGCGGCCAGCTTCGACTGTATCCTCGCGATCAACTTCTCGTCCGTCGCCGATTCGCCCTCGGCCACCTTGCGCTCGTGGGTTTCCTGCGCACGGCGCCAGTGCCGCACGGCCTCGTCCTTCTCGCCCAACCGCCAGCAGGCGTCACCCAGGTGGTCGAAAATAACCGCATCCTCGCCTTCTTCCATAGCGCACGCCCGCACCAGCCAGATCCGGGCCTCGGCGAACCGGCCCTTCTTGTACAACACCCAGCCATAACTATCCAAGTAGGCCGCTTGCGCCGGCTCGGTGGACAAAGCGTAACGGATCATACGCTCCGCCTCGTCCAGGTCTTCGCCCGCATCCGCGAGCGTATACCCGACGTCGTTGTTCAGACCCACGTCTCGGGGCAGCAACTGATAAGCCTCCCGGGCACGCTCCAACGCCAAATCGTCGCGTCCCTGCTGTTGATGCACGTAACACAAAGCTCGCAGCAGGAGCGTCTGCCGCTTGGCCGCCTCTTGCTCACGTCGCAGGGCAATCTCCCTTTGCCGCAGATCCTCGAGCCCCTGTGCGATTGTCTGCGACTCGCGACGAATCGCATCGACCTCGTCCACCATCTCTCTCAGGTGGTTGATCGCCTCATCGTACCGCCGGGCCTGCACCAGTACTTGGCCGAACAGCCGCCGCAACTCGAAAACAAAAACCTCGACAAACGGCTTGCGCGGCGCGTCGATATCGTTGAGCAACTTGCGGGCTTCGTTCACCACCTCCCGCGCGGTATCGAGAGCCTGCTCGTAACGGCCCGCCCGCATGTACAGCTCCCGAAGCATATTGAGATGCTCGATGCGATCTTGCAGCTCATCGGCGGCAGCCACCTGGTTGGCGGCAAGCTCGATCGCCTCGTCATGCCGCTTGGCCGCCTGCAACGCGGTGATCAGCCACATCACCCCGCCGTCGTCCTCGGGCTGAGCCGCCAGCCACTCGAGCGCCCGCAAGATCGCTTCCTCAAACCGCTTCGCCCCAATCAAGCCCGCCTTGCCCGGCGGAAGGCCTAGACTGCCTGCGGGGTACGAGGCCGCTACGCCCAGTTCCCAGGCTCGCAGCTCCGGGTTCGTCGGATCCTCGGCCAACCACGACCGCACCCGCTCGATGTAGCGGTCGTGCTCGCCCGCTCCGGCATCCGCCGCCAGAGCAAACCACCGCAGCCGCCTCACCATCACCTCATCCCGGGGCGTATCCGCGGCAAGCCATTCCTCGGCCGTCTTGCGAGCGTCCTCGAACCGGCCGGCCTGCCGGTACGCCTGCATCAGCTTCATCTGGTAATGCGGCGTCCGGTCGTCCGGCGAAGCGGGATCCCCCTTCGACCACCGACCCAACAACCGACGCCACAGGTCCACCGCCTCATCGTACCGCTGGTCCAACGCCCGCAGTTGAGCCAGCTCCTGCATCCATGACTCGCGATTCGGATACCAAGTCAACATCTGCTCCAGCCGCTGCTGGGCCTGGTCGAACGCCAGCTCACGAATCAACACCAACGACATCAGCTCATTGGCCCGATCCGAGCACGGATGTTGCTTCAGCAACTCCACCGCTTCCGTGTGGGCAGCCTCGTACTCCCGAGTCGCAACGAGCGCGCCAATCAACTCCTCGCGAGATCGCGTATCCTCGGGATGGCTTGCCACCAGCTCGCGCATCGCCTGGGTGTAGGCTTCGAGGTTGGCCGCCGCTGGCTGAAGGAACTGGACCATCGCCACGCAACGCCGGGCCGGCGGTGATTCAGAATCGATCCGCTGAATCTCGTTCAACTCCCGAACAAGCCGTGATCGCTGCTCCCGGTTGGTCCACAAGGCCCGAATGAGCTCCTCGCGAGCCCGCTGATCGTCCGGGTTCGCCGCCAGGATCGCTTCATACTGCTCGAAAGCCTTCTGTGCCTCGCCCCTGCGCTCGTACAGACGCACCAGCCACCACATCACTTCGGTGTCCGCATGGTCGAGCTGAAGAGCCTTCCGGTAACCTTCCTCAGCCTCTTCAATTTCATCCAACCCGTCATGGCAGCGAGCCTTGAGGGCCTCCAAAGATGAGTGAGCCTGTTTCTCGCCGGCCGACACCCGATCCAACAAGGCCAGACCATCCGCCCAGCGACACTCCCGCACGAAACCACGAGCCAGCGCCACAGCAACCGGTACAAACTCCGGCGAGCGATCCGCCGCCCGCTCCAACAGAGGCAGCGACTCAACCGATCGGCCTAACCGATCCCCAAGCCGGGCAACCAGATAGTCCACCGCCGACTCCACAGCCGGGCTCTCCGTCGGCAAACCCGCTAGCAACGGCTCTTGAACCGGACGCCCCAACCGCTCATCCACCATGGCCCCGGCCACGGGTTCCGGCAACTGCCCCAACTCCTGCTCCAGCCGCGACTCGTCGGCAGATTTCGAAACCAGCTCGGCTGCCAACGTGAGCAGCCAATCCCGCCATTGCTGCCGAGATCGATGCAGCGCCGCCAACTTCCAGCGGACATCCGGCAAATCCGGATGGTCCTCGGCCAGCGTCGCCAACGCGCTCGCCGCTTCGTCCTGCCGGTTGGCAGCCAACAACGCATCCACATAGAACAAGTGGAGTGCCAGATTGTCGGGCTGCTCTGTCAGAACCGCATGAATAGCCGTCACCGCCTCTTCAGGCCGGCCCGCATAACGGTAAACCGCCAACAGAAGATCAAGGGCCTCCGCCCGACCCCGGCTATCCGCGACATAACGCGAGGCCGCTACGCACGCATCCGAAAGCCTCCTCGCACGTGCCAGCATGCGAATCCACTCGCCTCGAAGCGCCCAATCCCCCGGCTCCAACTCCACCGCTCGCGTCAGCGTCTGTGATGCCGCCGGATATCGCCCTAACAAACCCTGCGCCCGCGCCAACTTGAGCAACACCGGCCCCTGTTGCACTCGCGCCAAGGTGGCAAGCTCTGGATTCAGCCCGGCCCGATCGCCAAACGCGGCCGCGCCAGTCAGGAAAGACTCGAACTGATCCGCAGCCGCCGCGTAGTAGTGCCGCCGTTCCAGTAGTAGACCCAGGTGATAGTGAACCAGCACGCGGTAGCCTTCCGCGTCTTCCGTCGAATCGCACAGCAGAGCCGTTCGATAGAGCCGCAAGGCCTCGGCCGGCTTGTCACTCTTGTCCGACAGCCGAGCCAGAACATAAAGGCTTGCCGTGTCTGCCGGGTTCAACTCCAGTGCCCGATTGGCATGCAACCGAGCATTCTTCTCGTTGCCCGAAAGCTGGCATGCCAGGGCCATCAAACGGTGAGCAGCGTAGATGTTCGCGTTATAACGCAGCGCGGCAGTCAGCTCGTTGATCGTCTCGGTGTAGCGCTGCTCGGCAAACAACCGCCGGGCCGCATCGAGTCGTCGCTCCGCCTGCCGAGGCAACTCGACCGTCACCGGCGGACTGGTCCCCTCGGGCAAGACAGGGGCATCCGGGATCTGGGCCAGCGTGAGCGCCGCCCGCTCACCATCGAAATCCGGGGGCACCGGCAACGGGCCGAAAAGAACCTGGTCTTCCGGCGCACTCGCCGTCGGCCCCGGAGCCACGCAACCCGTCAAGGTCAATGCGGCCAGGGCCATCAACCCCGCAACCAGCGGAAATGGAACCAGCGGAGCCGCGACCGTCAAGAAGCGGTCTCCACGACAAGCAAGAACCGCTTCCTTACGGGCGCGGCTCTGATAGGCGCAACTTCGGTCAGCGCGGCTCAAATGAGCGCCGCTCGGATGGGTGCAGCTTCCCTCGGGGCATCCGGAACTCAGTTGACCCTCGCCGTGTCGCATGATCTTCCCCGGCCCGGCCGAAGAGTGCGTCTCTACGACTACGGGATCACTTTGTTCAAGGGGTAGACGATGATGCCGGACGCACCGGCCTTCTGAAGCTGTGGGATCAACACCCGCTCCACCGCCGCCTCGAGAATGACTTCCACCGCGCTGAAGCTGCGATCCGCCAAGGCGGACACGGTCGGCGAACGCTCGGCCGGCAAAATCGCCAGCACCTTATCGAGGTTGTCGTTGGGCACGTTCAGCTTCAACCCGACCTTGGCCTTGGCCTCAATCGCGCTACGCAGCAGCAAGGCCAGCGAGTCGATCTTCTCCCGCTTCCACACGTCCGCGTACGCCTGCTTGTTGGCGATCAGCCGCGTCGTCGACGCCAGAATCTCGTCCAGAATCCGTAAGTTGTTCGCCCGAAGCGACGAGCCCGTCTCGGTGAGCTCGACAATCGCGTCCACCAGCCGAGCTTTGACCTCCGTCGCCCCCCAACTGAACTCAACGCGCACCTTGACGCCCTTGCTCTCGAAGTACCGCCGTGTCGTGTTCACCAGCTCCGTGGCGATGAGACCCCCCTCCAGGTCACGCACATCCTGTACCGTAGACTCGTTCGGAACAGCCAGCACCCAACGGGCCGGCCGGGAGGTCGCCTTCGAGTACGTCAGCTCGCACACCTCGACCACGTCGCTGGAGTTCTCCCGAATCCAGTCGTACCCGGTCAGCCCAACGTCCACCACGCCGTCTTCCACGTAACGGCTCATCTCCTGCGCGCGAAACATGATGCAGCTGAGTTCCGAATCGTCGATCGACGGATAGTAACCCCGCGAGGACACCTGCAAGTTGAAGCCCGCCCGGCCAAACAACTCCACCGTCGCGTCCGCCAGACTGCCCTTGGGAATGCCAATTTTGAGTATCCGCTCCTGTTTCACTCGAACACGCTCCTCCATATCGCAAGCCACCCCGTCGGCCGGATGCGCCCTGATTCAACCGTCCTCAGTGCCTGCCTGAAAAGGGGTGACCTGCCGCCCGCGCTGTGCTCACCTTCAACCTGATCACTTCTTCTTTGCGGGCCCGGCATCCTCTTGGGCCCGGCCACTCTTGGTTGCCTTGTCACGCTTGACGGGCTGTCGCTTGGTCTTGGCGGCTTCCGCCTTGACCGGCGGTTTGGCCTTGGAAGCCTCCGCCTTCGGTGCCGGTTGGGGCGACTCGGGCTTCTCCTTGGCTGACTCCGCCTTCGGTGCCGGTTTGCCCTTGGCTGACCCCGCCTTGGACTGCGGGGCAGGCTTCGGAGCGGGCGACGAAAGGGCCAGCAGTTCCGGCAACTTCTTCACCGGAATTCGCGATCCGTGGAGACTCACGAAACGCCCAAGCAGCATCACGAACTCCGCCGCGTCCGCCGCCGCCACGTTCCGTTCCAGGAAACTCTGGACTTCCGCCAGATCCGCCGTCGGATTCACCAGCTTCTCCTTGCGCAGTACATACAGCGTCAGGTTGTCCACCGGGATGGCGTGCCCACCCAGACACAGAAGCACCACACGGGCCGCCGCGAACCGATCCGCGCCCTCCAGCGATTCCAGATAATCACGGGCCTCCCGGCGACCACGCTGGGCCAGAAAACTCAGATCCAGCGTGTCCTGCCGACGACGGATGTCGTTCAACACGCTGACGATCCGCCGGGCTTTGTCCTCCGCGTCCGGCAAAGACGATGCGAACATCTCCGCCAGTTCGATCGCCGGCGTCACGCGCATCTCATTGAGATCCACCATCTGCTGCCGAAGCTTGGTATAGGCCGCCACAGCTTTCGAGTCAGTACAGTCGGTCGCGAGAATCGAGATCAGCAGTTGCTCAATCGGATCGCCGGGATCTACGGGCGGCGGCTTCCCGTGTTGTTTGAGCAGTTCGTGGTGCAACTGTCGGATACGCTTCGCGTAAGCCGTCCCCTGCTTCATGCGCCTTCTCCCTGTTGCTCGGGAGCCGTGTCCACCGGCTGATCCACCACACCCTGGTCGCGAGCCTCATACTCGGCCATCGTCTCGCGAATGAGTTGCATCGTCTGGGCCGCCTTCTTCAGCGATTCGTCCAGGTGGAACGTCAAATGCGGGCACTGCCGGATGCGCAACTCCTGGGCCACCAGCCGCTGCACGTGCCCCGTCGCCGACTTCAGCCCCTGCATCGTCCGCCGACCCGCAACCGCATCACCCAAGACGCTGACGTACACCTTGGCGTATTCCAGATCCCCGCTGACCTCGACCCGCGTCACGCTCGCCAACGGATCAATGCGCGGATCGCTCAGCCGGTGAGCGATCGCCTCACTCACCACCTGCCGAACCACATTGGCTACCCGTTCGGGTCGATAAGACTTCATTCCCGCCGGCCTCGTTGATCGCGTGACAGCAGTGTCTCACAGCAGCCGGGATCCGGAACCCATCAACCGCCCTCACAAACCGCTCCGCTGTCCAGTGCTGTCACACTAGAAGTACTCTACCTCGTAGTCCACCAGTGAGGCGGATCGATCCAACCGCATGTAATCCACGATCTTCGACAGACAACTCTCCACAAACTGCCGATCGTTGGCCACCAGGGCCACACCCAGTTCCGCCTGCTGGCGATGATCCAGCGAATCCACCTCCGCAATAGAGACGTTGAACCGGCCGGCCAACCGCTCCTTCAAGCTCTTGACCACCCGCCTCTTGTCCTTCAGCGAGGTGGACTCGAAAACCGCCAGCTTCACCCTGAGCACCCCAATCACCATCATCGCCGATCGCCGCTCTCTCCCGTCACGTCAGCGTGCGGGCCGTCTCGATCACTTCGTAAGCCTCCATCACGTCGCCCGGCTTCACGTCGTCGAAGTCCTCCACCCGGATGCCGCACTCCATCCCCATCCGCACGTCACGCACGTCGTCCTTGAACCGCTTGAGCGACGCGATCGCTCGATGCCGACCCCGCTTCACGTCGTCGGCCGTCGGGACAATGATCTGCCCGTCGCGCACCACCCGCACCATGTGCGACCGGGCAATCGTCCCCTCGGTCACCAGGCAGCCGGCAATCGTCCCCACCCGAGTGATGCGGAAAATCTCGCGAACCTCCGCCTTGCCACGAGCCTCCTCCCGCTTGTCCCGCGGCAACAACCCTTCCAGGGCCTTGCGGATATCGTCCGCCACCTCGTAGACGATCCGGTATTGGCGGACGTCCACCCCGTTCGTGTCCGCCATCTTCTGGGCACTGCCCTCTACCGAGACGTTGAAGCCCACAACCATCGCCCCGCTGGCGATCGCCAACACAATGTCGCTCTCCGTCACACTCCCTATCCCGGTGTGCAGGAAGTGCAGCTTCACCTCGTCGCTGGGAATCTCCCGCAACATGCCGATCAACGCATCGACCGACCCCTGCACATCCGCACGAAGAATGAGATTCAGCTCCGGAATCGCTCCGCTCTGCCGCTGCTTGAAGAGATCCTCCAGCGTCTGAGCCTTGTGGAACTGAACAAGCTGTTCCTGCCGCCGCTGGCTGGCGATCTCCGTCGCGATCTCCTTGGCCCGCTGCAGCGAGCTGACGACGTAGAACGGGTCGCCCGCGTTGGGCACGGTATCCAGACCCGCCACCTCGGCGGGCATGGCCGGGCCCACCGACTTGAGCGCCTTGCCACGATCGTCCCGGATCACGCGCGCCCGACCCGAGGCCGGCCCGCAAACCACAAAGTCCCCCCGCCTGAGCGTCCCCTCTCTGACCAGAATGCGAGCCATCGGCCCCACGCCAGGCTGCATCTGGGCCTCAACCACGATCCCCGAAGCCGGTAACGTCGCATCCGCCTGCAAATCCAACAGCTCCGACAACGTCGAAAGATGCGTGATCAAATCCTCGATCCCCTGACCCGTCGTCGCCGACGTCTTGATCACGTCCGTGTCACCGCCCCACTCGGTCGGGGCCAGACCTAACTCCGACAACTGCCCGTAGATCTTGTTCAGATCCACGCCCGGCAGGTCAATCTTGTTCAAGGCAACCACAATCGTGACCTTGGCCGCCTTGGCATGGTTGATCGCCTCGACCGTCTGCGGCATGACCCCGTCGTCAGCGGCCACCACCAGAACCACCACGTCGGTCATGTGCGCCCCGCGAGCCCTCATCGCGGTAAACGCGGCGTGGCCCGGCGTGTCCAGGAACGTCACCGACAGATCGCCCCGTTCCACCCGGTGGGCCCCGATATGCTGCGTAATCCCTCCAGCCTCGCCCGCCGCTACCGCAGTCTGCCGAATGGCGTCCAGCAGGCTCGTCTTGCCATGATCCACGTGCCCCAGCATCGTCACGACGGGCGAGCGACGTTGAAGATGCTTCCGCTCCAATGCGTCGTACTCCTCTTTGAGCTTCTCAGACTCCGTCTTCGGCTTGACAATCTCCAACTCCACGCCGAAATCCAGCATGACAATCTCAGCCACGTCCGTCGGGATGATGCTGTTCCGCGTCACCAAAATGTTATGCCCCACCCGGAACTTCGGGACAAGCTGCATCAACGAAATACCCGTCGCCGAGCACAACTCATGGGCCACAATCGGCTCGGAAACCTGAGCCTTCGTCTTGCGCGGAGCAATATGACCGTGACCGCGAGCCGCCTCACGCTCCCGCGCTCGCCGGGTATGAATACCTCGCCCCGTCGCTTCCTGAAGCCGCTCCTGACGCTCCAGCAAGTCGCGGTCTCGCCACTCACGCAACCGCTCGCCCACTTCGTTCAGTGAACTGCTTGAACGCCTCGGGTTCGCTCGTGCCCGTAGACGCTTGGCATCCTCCTCCGCCTTACTCAGTTTGCCGCGACCACCCCGACGTGGCGAAGCGTCGGCCTCCGATGACTCCGCTGTGCCA
The DNA here is from genome assembly GCA_012729395.1 of Phycisphaerae bacterium. Classification (GTDB taxonomy): domain Bacteria; phylum Planctomycetota; class Phycisphaerae; order UBA1845; family PWPN01; genus JAAYDF01. The sequence continues at coordinate 20,817 of JAAYDF010000302.1, read as the reverse complement.
CCACCGGCGAACGGCCTGAACGGCGCACGAGGCACCGGACGCGAAATCGGATCGGGCTTGGCAAAGCCTACGATATTGGGCCCCTTCATCTGAGCAGGGGCAGGGATGTTCTGTGGACCGGCCGGCACGATGGGCTTGGCCTCCGGAACCGGGGGCGGCGCAGGCTCTGACACCGGCGCCGACGCTGCCGGCGCCAGCGGCTCGGCCTCCGCAGGCGCCACAACCGCCTCCGGCGGCGCCTCGACCGGCGCCGGCGGCTCGATCAACACAGACAACGACGCCTCAGAAACCGGCGACGCGGCGGGACTCTCCGGCACAGCCTCTTCCGTCGTGACTACCGGGGACACCGCCTCCACCGCCTCCACCGGCGCGACCGGCGCCGGCTCCGCCACAACAGCGGGCGCTTCCGGCTCGGCCACCTCAACCGCGGTCTCCGCTTCCGCCTCGGCCGAAGGCTCCCCCCCCTCCTCCTCACCTTTCTTGCGACGAGCAGGCGAACGACGCTTCGCGCGGACCTTCTTCAGATCCACCTTCGCCGCCTCCTCAACCGCCGTCCCTTGAGACTCCTCGCTGAACCACTCCCGTATCGTCTCCGCCAAGCCGGCCGAGACCGTCGACATGTGGTTCGTGATCCCCTCGACCTTCTCCATGTGACATTTCGTCACAATGGCCTTGCTGGTCACGCCCAGTTCCTTGCTCAGCGTGTGAACGCGAAGCTTCTCCGCCAAAGTCGATCTCCTTGGCTACGATGCACGCTCAGAGGCGTCAGCCTCCTGCGCTTGCGCCTGCTCACTGGACTCAACAGCCATCGCAGCATCCGCTGCCGAGCCACCTTCGGCCGTAGCCGGTTTCACGCTCTCTTCACCCTCCGCCAACGCCGGCGCCTCAAGCTCGGCCGGAACGGCTCCCTCCGCCAACCCCGCCTCAGTAGACTCCTCACCCGCCCCGGTGTCCGCCTCCCCGCCCTCCGTGGATTCGCCGCCCCCCGCTTCCTCCTCGCCCGCCTCCAGTCTCGCCAGTCGCTCAGCCTCCGCCTCCGTCGCCAGCCGCTTGGCCGCCTCCGCACTGGTCGACACCACCTGGGCGGCCAACTCCTCCGTCAGCGTCAGAACCTTCATCAGCGGTTCTGCACCAATCTCCTCAATGTCAGATAGCGAGACGATGCCCATGGCCATCATCTTCTCGATCTTCTCGCTGTCGATACCCTCGATCGCCGACAGCTCACGCTCCATGTCGTCCAGGCCCTTGTTGTATTCCTTCGGCGTCAGGATATCGATGTCCCACCCCGTCAACCGGGCCGCCAACCGAACATTCTGGCCCCGCTTCCCAATCGCCAGCGAAAGCTGGTCATCCGGAACCACCACCGTCGCCCGGCCCAACTCGAAACTCAGCGCCGTCTCCGTCACCTCGGCCGGCTTCAGCGCGTTCCCGATCAGAATCTGCGACGACTCGTTCCAACGCACAATGTCGATCTTCTCGCCACCCAACTCGACCACGATGTTCTTGATCCGGCTGCCACGAACCCCCACGCAAGCCCCCACCGCGTCCACCTTCGCGTCGATCGACGAGACGGCAATCTTGGTGCGATACCCCGCCTCGCGGGCCAGGGCCCGAATCTCGATGATCCGCTCAGATACCTCCGGCACTTCCAGCTCGAACAACCGCCGGATGAAATCCGGGTGCGACCGACTCAATACGATCTTCACCTGGTGCGGAGCCTCGCGCACGTCCAAAATCAGGCAGCGAATCCGCTCCCCAGGATGGTGCGTCTCGCCCGGGATCTGCTCGCTCTTGGGAAGGAAACCCTCCGACCGGCCGAGGTTCACGATCAACGCCCCGCCCTCGAACCGCGACACCGTCCCCGTCACCACCGTCCCTTTGCGCTCCAGGAACTCCTCGTAAATGCTGCCCCGCTCCGCCTCGCGGATCTTCTGGATCATCACCTGCTTGGCCGTCTGGGCGGCAATCCGACCCAGCACCTTCATGTCGATCGGCTCGCCGTTGCGAACCGCCGAAATGTCGCCCGTCAACCGGTCGATCAGAACCTCCACCTCGTCCGTCTGCCCGTACGCCTTGCGCACAGCCGAGATCATGGCCTGCTCGAGGTCTACAAACACCGTCTCCTTCTCGATGTTCTTGTCACGAGCGATGCTATCGACGATGCGAACCAGTTCCGCATTCATATTCAACGATCCTCTCTGTTCGGGCGTGCCGGCCGCGAGCCCCGCGCCCCGACACTATGTCGCGAGTCCATCCTACCCTCCCTCCACGCCGCCGCGGACGGTAAAAGAAAAAAGTGGGCTCGCCTGCCGGACCCACTTTTCGAGCCGCCAGCCAGCACCCAGGCGCCGGCCGGCCTTCGCGAATAGGGAACCACTCCCGTCAACGCATCGCCCACCTCCCGGCGACCCGCCGCGCTCCCGTCCGCAAGGCGATCAACCAGTGCTGAGACCCGTTAGGCCGCACTGGCGTGATCTCCAGTTCCCGTCAGGCTGACGTTCACACCTTCGTCTCCTGGCTCGAAAACGTGTACCTGCTCCATATTCACATGCATCGGCAAACGCATCCCGTCGGTCAGCGCCTGATCCGCTTCCACGCGACAGACTACGTGCTTGTGCCGGGGCGTCTCCACATACACATCCATCTTCTCACCCAGCGGCTCAACCAAGGTCACCGACACACTCAGCACATTGTCAGTGCCCGGGAACCGACCCGCCTGCGCCGGGGCCAGACTCTCCGGCCGGACACCCAGCACCATCTCCTCACCCACACGTTCCGCGACCCGCCGGGCCACCCGCTCAGGCAGACGCAACTGCCCCGAACCCTCATCGAAGTACAACTCGCCGTCCCGCCCCACCAGCCGACCTTCAAGGAAGTTCATCGGCGGCATACCCACAAAGCCGGCCACAAAACGATTCACCGGCCGACCGTACACCTCTAGCGGGGCCCCACACTGATGCACCAGCCCATCCTTCATCACCACGACCCGATCGCCCAGCGTCATCGCCTCTTCCTGGTCGTGCGTGACGTAAATCGTCGTCGTCCTCAACTGCCGATGCAGCTTCTTCAGTTCCGCACGCATCTCGATCCGCAGCCGGGCGTCCAAGTTGCTCAGCGGCTCGTCGAACAGAAACGCCTGCGGCGTCCGCACAATCGCTCGACCCACCGCCACCCGCTGCCGCTGCCCACCGGACAGAGCCGTGGGCCTACGCGCCAGCAGATCCTCGATGCCCAGCATCCGGGCCGCCTGAACAACCCGCTCGTCTATCTCTCGCCGCGCCAGGCCCCTCAGCTTCAGACTGAACGCCATGTTCTTGTACACCGTCATGTGCGGGTACAAGGCATAGTTCTGGAACACCATGGCGACGTCCCGGTCCTTAGGCGGTACGTCATTGACCACCCGCGAACCGATCTGAACGGTGCCCGCGCTGACCTCTTCCAGCCCCGCCACCATGCGCAGCGTGGTGCTCTTGCCGCAGCCCGACGGGCCGACCAGGACGACAAACTCCGCGTCCCGGATGTGCAAAGTCAAGTTGTCAATCGCCTTCACCCCGCCCGGGTAGACTTTCACGACGTTCTCTAAGAGCACCTCAGCCATGAACTTAAGCTCGATCTGCCCATGGAGTCAGACTCCCGGCGTCGGCACCGGTTCCGCTGTAGGCGGACACCTTAGCCGAATTATAAGGTCCCCCCGCCCCCTGTCAACGGTGACGGGGTCCCGGCGTCGGCGGCGGGGGGCATCCACCGAACCGTGGCGGCTGGCGGGGCTGGCACGCGGCGTCCTGTGCGACTGCTGTGTCAGCAGTGCCTCTCCCGCGAAAAACACTGCTCACAGAGCAGTGCCACACGGATGAGGCCTGCCCCAAAACAAAGGATGCACCCTCGGCGGCACCGGCGAACGCCGTCAGCCCAACGCTTGCCGCGTCAAGCTTGTTTTCACCAGACGCGGGCCCACAGGGCTTTGAGATAGGCGCCTTCCGGGCAGTTAGAGAGGACCGGGTGGTCGGGGGCGGCGCCGGTGAAATCGAGGATCTGGAACGGCCGCTGGTGCCGGCCGGCCGCGGAGCGGACCATGCCCAGGAAGTCGTCCCGCGAAACCAGCCCGGAGCAGGAGCAGGTCAACAGCAGCCCGCCGGGCTTCAGGACGCTCAGGGCGAGGGTGTTCAGGTCGACGTACTTGCGGGCTCCCTCGTGGAAGTCCTCGCGGCTCGGGACGAACTTGGGCGGGTCCAGAACCACCACATCGAACAGCCGCCCGTTGGTCTGCATCTGCCGTAGGTAGGCGAAGGCGTCCGCGTGGACGTGCTGGATTCGCGTTTCGTTGAGCTTCGCGTTGGCCTGGGCAAGTGCGACGGCCTGCTCGTCGAGGTCCACGCCGGTCACCGACGCGGCCCCGCCCAGCTTCATCGCGTACAACCCGAACCCCCCCGTGTAGCAGCAGACGTCCAGCACGTGCTGCCCGCCACACCAGTCCGCCAGCCGGCGACGGTTGTCCCGCTGATCGCAGAAGAAGCCGGTCTTGTGCCCGCCTTGCAGGTCCACACGAAAGCGAACGCCGTGCTCGACCACGGTGACCGTGCGGGGTACTTCGTCCGAGGCGTCGGGCGGTACGCGGAAGCCCTCGAGCCGTTCGACGCGATCGTCGGCCCGGACCACGAACCGACTCAGGCCGGTCTGCTCGCTGAGCAGTCTACGGATGAGCGGCAGCCGGTTGAAGATACCCAGCGAGAAAACCTCGATGGCGATCCAGTCGGCGTATTGCTCGGCGATCAGGCCGCTGAGTCCGTCGCCCTCCGCGTGAATCAGGCGGCAGGTATCCACGTCGGGCCGGTCGCCGAGAAGTCGACGGCGGAGGTCCACGGCCCGGGCGATCCGGCCGGCAAAGAAGGCGTCATCGACGGGCGCCCGGTCCCAAGAGAGTAGCCGCACCGCGATTTGGGATCGGTCGTGGTAGAACCCGTGGCCGAACAGCGTATCCCTGCGGTCGTAGACCGCCACGAGGTCGCCGGGCTTGGTTCCCGGGCCAACCTCCTGCACCATCCTGCGATAGACGAAGGGGCCGGCCGACACCGACCGTAGCCGGACCCATGGGTACGGGTACTCCTGGCTGCCCGCCGGAGGTGCGGAATGTGCGGCTCGTGCGTGTGGGGTTCGCTCGTTCATGCTGTCAGATCATGGCCTTCCGGCAGGCGGGCCGCAAGCGAAGTGGGCGGACAACAACCGCTCACACATGCCGGACACGCTCCCATGGTTGATCTCGGTTTTCCCCAAAGAGGTGGGGCCGGCGCAGCTGGCCGGCCCCGGTGATTCCCTACCCTCCAGACGGAGCATACCCGACGGCGCGGCGTCAGTCCAGCAGGCGACGATCCGTCCGTTGGATAGCAGATCAGGCCTCCCAGGACCCGATGCCTACGGGCCGTCAGCGCCCAGCCGAGGAAGGGGCGCTGGCCGGCGGATCGACCTCCAAGCCGCTCTTCCCGCTCATCCGGGCAAGCAGGATCCACCCGCCGCAGCCGGTCTCGCGACGACAGGTCCCCTGGCCGATCAGAAAGCGCCCGTCGGGCAGCCCAGCCACACCCAGCGAGCACTCGAACTCATAGCGGCCAATAAGCTTAAGGCTGGTGTCAGCTTTGAGCAGCACCCGGGGAGTACCGTAGCAGCCGAACCACCAGAAGCCCTCGGCGAACGCGGCTGTCTGGATGCCCATGTCAGTCCAGCCGCTGGGCAGGACGTGGCGTTTGCGGAAGGTGAACGACGCGTCGTACTCGTACAGGTAGTTCTCCTCGGTGCCCTGTGGTAGGCCGCCGACGACGATCAACCGACCGTCGTGCTCGGCCATGCCGCCCGCGCCGTGGACTAACTCGGGCACCGGATGCTTGGCGATCTCCGCCAGCGTGTCCGCGTCGTAGACGTAGACCCAAGAGTCCGCCTCGCCCGGGGGCCGGTTGAAACGTCCGAGGTTGACGGCCACATAGACCCGGCCGTCGCGCAGGCAGAGGTCGCCGTGGTGGTTGGCGACGGGCACCTTCTTAAGCACCTTGCCGGCGAGGTCGGTCTTGACCAGCACGTCGGTGAAGGACCAATAGATCGTCTCTCTTCCGTCGGTGCAGATGCCCTGCAAGTGTCGCGGGTAGGTGCCTTCGCAGGCCACGGGGCCGAACCGCCGGGCGGCCTGGATGGCCAGCAGTCGCCGGGGGTCATCGGTGTACAGGCGCTGGATACCCAGATCCAGGAGACGGGTCATCAGATCGCGGTCGTTGACCGTCCACGCACCGGGCTCCAGCTCCGCCTTCTTGATCCGCTCGATCTTGTCTGGAGTCACAGCGTCGCGGTGCAAAACGAGAGCGGCGAAGCCGTGTTCCTTCGCCGTGCGGATATCTGCCGCGATATCTGATTCGCCACGATCCCAGAAGATCGGGCTCTCGGGCAGCAGTCGCCGCGCTTCAGTCATGTAGTCCAGATTGCCGTCGTTGAAGCCCACCCAGCGCTCGGCCCCGAGCCGTCTGACGAGGGCCGCCACCTCCGCCACACAATCGACCTTCGGCTGGATGGAGAGCCGGGTCCGCTGCTGCTGTTGGATGATCTCGATGATCTCTTCGAGCAGTGGGACGTGCTGCGGCGGGCAAGTGGCAAGCGTCTTGCCGTGCCGTCGTCGGAACTCGGTGGCGACGTCGACTTTCCGCAGCTCTTCGCAGGTCGCCTCGGCCACGACGAGCGACTTATCGCCGACGCGGTTCGTGGTGTCGTCGTGGATGACCACGAGTTGGCCATCGCGTGTCCGGTGCACGTCGATCTCGACCCAGTCGGCCCCGATCTCGATCGCACCGCGAATGGCTGCCAGCGTATTCTCCGGGAACTCGGCGGAGTTGCCGCGGTGAGCGGTCACGCCGTTGCGAAGGAAGCCGTGTTGTCCCGGCGACTCCGCTTTCAGGGCCCGCGTCGCGCTCATCGCCATCGCCAAGGCTATCGCCCACACACCGCTTCGCTTCCACAGCGTCTTGCACAGTGACATCAGCTCACTCCTTTTGACATGAATGTCACTCGCCTGAGGCGGGCATCCGCGCGTTGTGGGTACGTTCACACGGTGCAGATCTCGAACGCCCGCTCCATCGCCTTGAGCGGGTCGCCTTTGGGCACGAACTCCTGACCGACAAAACCTTTGAACCCGGTGTCCGCGATCGCCCGCATAATGGCTGGGTAGTAGAGTTCCTGGGTCTCGTCGATTTCGTTGCGCCCGGGGTTGCCGCCGGTGTGGTAGTGCAGGATGTATTCGTGATGATCGCGGATGGTACGGATGATATCGCCCTCCATGATCTGGGCGTGGTAGATGTCGTAGAGGATGCCGAACCGCGGCGATCCGATCTGCTTGGCGATGGCGACGCCGAAGGCCATATGGTCGAACTGGTAATCTTTGTGGTCGACCTTGCTGTTGAGGTACTCCATGCAGATATTGACCTTGCGCTCTTCGGCATGTCCAACCACTTGTTTGAGTCCTTCGACGCAGTGGCGGATACCTTCTTCGTCGGGCTGCCCTTTGCGTTCGCCGGGAAAGCAGATGACGTGACTGAAGCCCGCGTCGGCGGTGAGGTCGATGTTGCGTCGCATCTGGGCGACGAGTTCCTGGTGATGCTCTGGGCGGTTGAAGCCGCGAGGAATACTGCCCGCACCGGGCGCCATGGAGCAGATCAGCCCGTACTTGCGAACGGTGGGCCAGTGGTCGGGCCCGATGAGGTCGATGGCTTGGTACCCGATTCGCGCCGCGTGCCGGCAGAGATCATCGAAGGACATGAAGCTGTCGTAGCACCACTTGGAGACGGATTGCCGCAGTCGGCCGGTGGCCTTCGTAGCGGGTGGGTCGCCTTGTGCGTGCGTGGTCAGCACCGCCGCCCCGAGCCCGGCCGCTGCTTGTCCCAACATCGTCCGCCTGGAAACTCGATGTGCCTTCACCATCGCCGTCACTCCCTATCCATGTTTGCGAGATCGCCCGACACCGGGGGACTCCTCGGGAAACGAGCCCGGAGGAACGACGACGGCCATGTCCAGCGCGACCCGCTCGCCGGCACCTGCGGCTCGCTGATGATTGTACGGGTGAACGCACGGGGAGGCTATCGGCCGACGGCGAAGGTGAGTCGCTGCTGATCCGTCGTGGCCCCGAGTTTGTCCTCGATGGTCACTTTGAGGGCGTAGTCGCCTTCCGGCAAGTCAGGAGGCAATCGCATTTCGAGCGGCACGAAGAAATCGCGACGCGGGGTCAAGGTGCGATCTTCGATCTGTCCAACGGATTGCTGCCAGACGCTCGCCCCGGTGGCGTCGAAGACCTCGAGCCGGGCGGCGAGCGAGGTACGAATGCGTCCGTCGCTGGTTGGTTCGGATCGAAAGTTCGCGACTTCGGTGTAGCAGTAGACGTGAATCGGTGTGCCCGGGGCGAAACGGGCGGGCGACACGGGGCGGTAGTCGCCGAAACTGTTGACCGCGGTAACCAACACGACGCGCGGAATGATCACCGGCGAGCGTTCGCTGAGCAGTCGATGCAGATCCTCCACCGCGGCGAGGGCTTCAGCGGCCCCTTGGCTGTCGGGCTCGCGCATCGTGTCATAGACCGTGGTCATCGTTCGGCAGGCGGCGGAGAGCATACGACCCTGGACGGGATCGACCTCGGCCGGGGGCTCGGTCACCTGCTCGGATTGGCCGGTGGCCAGGTAGAGCAGCCGCAATCGGAAGTGGTCCGCCAACTCCTGAGGGTGGTCCGCGATGGTCTGTTCGAGGCTGCGAATCAGCGACGCGAGGTCATTCTGGGGCGGATCGGCCGGCTCGGGGGCGTTCACCGCTTGATTGGCGGAGGGTGGATTGTCGCCCTCCGGCGGCGATCCGGTCGAGGTCATCGGCCTGATGTCGATCAACTCGATGCGTGGTTCCTGAGCGGTAGGCGACAAAGGCCCTGCTTCCGGACGCGGCGGTTGCGGGCTGCCCGCCGAGCCCACGCTGACGGCGGTATTGGCGCCGGTGGCCACCGTCTCGGCGTCGGGGGTCATGGGTGTCCGCGGTTTTGAGATACCCGGCACGAGGGCGGCCTGCTCCTCTCGTACCGAGTCGGCCGTATCAGAGTGATTCCTGTTCCGCGGCAGGCCGGCGGCCTCGGGCTGTTCGCGGGGAACGGCACGCGACGCCGCGTCACGGTCCTTGCCTTTCTGCCCTAATTGCTCGACGAACTTCTGGATCCGATCGTCGAGCGAGGCCAACTCGGGATCCGACGGCTCCGGACCGATTGGCTCGGGATCACCCGGGAAGCGAGCCACCACCTCCTGGCCCTGCTCCGCCTGCGGCTCACTCTCGTTTCCGACGACCGCCGACACCGGCTCGGTGGGCTGGCGATCCCAGTTGACATGGAAGAGCGGAGCATCGCAACCCGCCCACAACAGACAGGCAACCGTCACGCTCACCATATGTCGAATGGTGGTTTTCATGGTCAATCCCTTGACACGAACGACCGTGTGCATCCTTGCCGCGTCCTGCCGCCCTTTCCGAGAACCGAGACCGCTCGTTACCACACCAAGCCACGAACAAGTTCGCTCGGTCCCTCGCGTGTGGCACTGCTCAGCGGGCAGTGTTTCTGCGTGCAACGCCACGACCACGCACAAGCTCGTTCGGTTCCGGCGGGCGTTATGCCCCGACTTTCTTGCGTGGTTGGCACAATTCCACAATGAACGTCTCGATGGACGACCGCACGCCCATGCCCCCGCTCTTGGCGGCGACGTCCGCGTCGAGCAGACGGCAGAGCATCTGCTCGATCTGGTCGACTGAGAAAGCGTTGAGTTCCCGCTGCAGACGCGGGTCGTCTCGCCAGATCATCATGAGCTTGCGCAGTTCATCGAGCGGCGCGCCGGCCAGCTCCGCGCGTTTGGCCGCCAGGAGTCGCCGGACGCTGTACGCCAGTCCCCCGATCGCTCGCCCGTTCGCGGCCCGGTCCGTCTGCCAGACCTCTTCCCAGAGGAAGAGGGCTTTGGCCCGGTCTCCCGCCGCGATGGCCGACAGAATGCCCCACACCTGCTCCTCACGGCATCGGCCACCCAGCGCCTCCACGTCGCCGATGTCGATCCGATCGCGGCTGTTAACGTACACCGTCAGCTTCTGCAACTCGGCGTCCAGTTGACCGAGCTCCGGCCCGATCAGGTCGCACAGCATCGCCGCCGCCTTGGGCGTCAGCCTCTTGCCGTACGTCTGCTTGGCCCTGTCGGTCAGCCAGGCCGGCACCTGATACGCCTTGATCGGCTCGCACTTGACGACCTCGCCTGCCGCGGCAATGCGTTTGTACAGGCGGGTGTTGGCGGACAGGCTTTTGCACTCCAAGACGAACACGCTTCGCTCGCAGGGCTTCTCGGCGTAGGCCTCGAGCTCGGCCCGATACTGCTTGACGAAGAGATCGCCGTCGCGCAGGAGGACCAGCTTGCGTTCGACGAGGAAGGGCAAGGTCCGCAGGTCGTCGAGCACGTCGGCCGGCTTGAGGCTCTCGTTCTTGCCGTCGTACTCGGACATGGCCAGAGATCGATCCGCGGGGCCGAGGACTTCATCGACCAGCTCGGTGATCGCCTGTCGGCGGAGGAAGAGTTCCTCGCCGCAGACGGCATAGAGGGGGGCCGGTTTGTCGGTTCGCTTCTGCGATTTCGTCGCCATCTCGGTTACCGTTTTCCCGCGACGGTGCTGGCTTGGCCGGCGGGCGCAGCGGGACCGTACAAATCGAGTCGCCGCCGCGCCTTGTCCTGGATTGCCGCCGTCTCCGTCGAGGCCGCCTCCTGCCACTCCCGCAGGGCTTGTGCCCGATCGCCCATCATGAACAGCACATCGCCCAGGTCGAGCCGTGCCTCGGCGTCATCCCCGTTGGCCGCCAGCAACCGCTCGAGCATGTCCCTCGACTGAGCATAATCCCGCCGCGCCACATAGGCCAGCGCCGCACCACGCAGGGCGGGCTCGTGCTGCGACCGCACCTTCAAGGTCTCCAGGTAAAGCCGCAGCGCTTCGTCGTAGTTTTTCTGCAGATAGCAGATGCCGGCCAAGTCGTTGCTGGCCTCGATCATCTGCGGATCCAATTCGAGGGCCTCGCGGAAGCGTTCCGCTGCGGGCGCGTACTGCCCGCGCACCAGATGCCAACTGCCCTGCCGGTAGAGTTCCTCAGCCCGGCGACGCTCGGGACTGGCCGGCCCGGGCGGCAGGGATTCCGGAAGGCTCGCTTGCGGCGGATCAACCGCCGGCGGCTGCCCTGACGCCTCGGTCGACGCCCCGCTTTCCGCCGGGCGTGTCGTGGCGATGGATCCCAAACGCTCCACCGGCACCGGACCGTACACCCGCTCGACCACATGCCCGCCCCGGTCGCGTACCGTCAATTTGAGGCTCACCTGGCCGGTCACCTCGGGCGGCACCTTCCAGTCGTACCGGCCGACGTTGGCCACCGATTCAGCGATCACCTTCCATCGCTGGTCCAAAGAGGACTGGTAGGCGAGGCTCACCGGCCGGCCGTCGAAGTGATCGTCGTGAGCCGTCCAACGCAAGTGCACGATGCGGCGGATGGCGAAGTCGTCACCCGGCTCCGCGCCGCCCCACTGAGCCAGCGGCGGCGTATAGTCGACGAACGCCCAGCGCTGTGGCCGATCGTTCGGTTGCGGTGGCTGGGCCGAGGTACGATCCCCATCGCGCACAACCAGAATGAAGCCGTAGAGCCCCTCCCCGGGCGGCACAAAAACCGCCGGGCTTCGCCCGTCCGGATCAACACCATACCTGTGCCAGGATCCGCCGAGATCGCGACTGTACCACAGTTCGACCTCAGCCTTGGGGCTCGCGTCGTGTAAGACGTAATGCAGCTCGACGCGGCGCGCTCGCACCGCGATGGGACCGGCCGGGGGCGGACCGGCCAAGGTGACGGCCGCACCGGCCAGCAACAAACCCACAAGCCATGAAAACGGCAATCGCATGAGCGGCATCCTGCCACCGGGCGGCCTGGAAAGCCCAGACCCGCAAACCGGAAATCCTCCGGCACCGGCTAGGGTTATCGGACAGGAGCAACATGAACCTGAAAGGAAGGCGTTTGCCCCCCAGCGGCCGCTTTCATATCTAACTTCTTTCAATACCAGTAGATAACATTGGCAGCGAAAACATACAGGATCAGAAATGCCAGCTCCGCGACCAGTCCGGCGCAGGCCACGGTGTCCTCCGTCTGCCCATTGCACCGTCGAGCCAGGATGAAGCTGGCCAAATACGTCGCCAGCAGAATGCCCAACACAAGGACCATACCGCGGGCCAGATGCTCGGATGCTCCGGTGCAGTAGATGACCGTCAACACCGCCCCAGCCAACCATTGCCCCAACACCGCCGGTAACAACCGGGCCGACGCGATGCGGTGTAGCCGAGCCGACGCCTCGGGCGCCGGCCGACCGATGGAGGCCGCCAGGGTCATCGCCCATCGTCCCCAGAAAGGCATGAGAATCAACGGGCGGTAGATCGGCGGTGGACACAGAAAACTCAACCGGGAGACAAACTGAGGCCATTCCCAAGCGGTTGTCGGAGGCGTCTGCCAAGTGCCGACCGGCAACGAAGCCAGCAGCGCGAACTTGGCCAGCGCGATCAGCACGACGACCAGCGGCGCGGTGGTGTCGGGCGATCGCGATATACCTGGTTCACAGAGTGTTCTGGAGTAGACGCAGACGCCAACCGCCCCGCTCATCAGTCGCCTGCCGAGCCATGCGAGATCGAGGGTCAACACCGCCACGATGGGCAGCCAGCGGACACCCTGGTACTCACCGAGGAATCGCCACGTCAGGCTGAAGACGACGGCGTAGGCGGCCCCCATGCCCAGTCCCCACCCCGCCAGCCACCGTCCCGCTCGTGCCCAAGCCGCCTCGTGTGCGGGGTCTTCGCCCTCGTGCGAAGGCAGGCATCCATGGTGCCGTATGCAGGATATCTCCGGCGCCATGGGGGCTGTCTCGCTCTGGGCGTTCAGCAGGAATCGCCCGGCCAGCACAAACGCCGAGGCGGACCGGGTCGGCAATGGCATGTCGTCGTGACGCATGAGCCCTGCTCGCTGAATCGCCGAAGCGGCGGTAGTCACCCTGCCTGCCGGGCGGCCTGCACGTGTTTGAGGAACTCCGCGGCGGTCGCCCGGATACCCGTGAAATCGCGCTGCCGCAGCGCCTCCTTGCTCACCAGGGCGGTTCCCACGCCAACCGCCGACGAGCCCGCACGGATGAACTCCGCCACCGTATTCAGATTCACGCCGCCGGTCGGCAACAGCTTGATCTGCGGCAACGGCCCTTTCAGATCGCGGATGTACGACGCTCCCAGCCCGCTTGTGGGGAAGACCTTGACCATATCCGCGCCCGCCTGCCAAGCCCGCACGATCTCGGTCGGCGTCAGTGCCCCGGGCGTGATCGGCACGCCGTATCGCCGGCACAACTCGATGGTCGGTGGATCGAGGATGGGCGTCACCACGAACTGGGCGCCCGCCAGGATGGCCGACCGTGCCGTCTCCGCGTCCAGCACCGTGCCCACCCCGATCGCCGCCGTATCCCCGCACGCCTCGCGAGCCTCGGAGATGACCTTCAGGGCGTGCGGCGTGGTCATGGTCACCTCGATGCAGGTCAGCCCGCCTTCGTGTAACGCCTTGACGACGTCGATCAGCTCCGCACTGCTGGATGCCCGCAGGATCGCGACCACGCCGGTCGCCTCCATCTGCGCGATGATTTCACTGCCTTGCATGTACCTGAACTCCTGGCTGGCGAGAGGGTGCGGGAAGCCCCCAACCCAAGGGGCGGTTTTCAGCTCTGCCGCACGCGCTTCGAAGCCTCTCTGCCGACCACTGCATGCTCCGAAGCCGCTGCGACTCACCGGCCGCGACCTCGTCGGCTTTCCGCCGCATTATGTCGCGACCGGCACGCCCCCGCAACGTCGCCCAGCGAGTGCGTGTTGAGCATCCGGGGACTGGCTCTTCTTTGCCGACCTGGAGGCTTGGCACGTGGATCAGTCACTTGAGGGCATGGTCATACCGTTGCGTCAGAAGGGCTTCAAGGCAATAAAGTGCCTGTCCTCCTTCCGAGGACGCTCAACACGTACGCCGGCGATTGCGGGTACATTGGGGTGCGCGCCAGAATCGGCCGGGGTGCCGATTCGCTGGGGGACGAACAGCAACAAGTTGCCTTGGTCCGGGCAATGCATTCGCTGCCGAGACTGGAAACGGGCACCATGCTATAATCCCGCCAAGTCGGCAACGAACGAACACGGCGATGTGGCGGCCCCCGTGAGGGATTGACTCCAAGGAGACCCACATGCGGCACTACACGTTTCTCATAGCGATGGCGATGATGATTGGGTTCGGCTGCGAATCGCGGCAGCAGGCCGGTCCGCCGCCGGCCGCAAGCAGTGCACCCGCGACAACCGCACCCGAAACCGCCGAGCCCGCGATCGAGACGATCGAGCTGTTCAACGGCCGCGACCTGACCGGCTGGACGCATGTGCTCAACGTACCTGAGGCGAAAATGGAGGATGTCTGGTCGGTCAGCGACGGCGTCCTGCGATGCAGGGGCAATCCGGTCGGGTACATCGCGACGATCGATGAGTACGAGAATTACGTCCTCGATGTCGAGTGGCGATGGCCTGAGGGCTCCAAGCCGGGCAACAACGGCGTCCTCGTACATACCTCGACACCGGGGGCCTTGGGCATCTGGCCCAAGTCGATCGAAGTGCAGCTCCAGCACAATGCCGCGGGCGATTTCTGGATCATCGGCACGCAGTTGAAGGTGACCGATATCGAGAACCGCCGCAAAGACCGTCGGCATTTGCGACTGGTGAATGATGTCGAGAAGCCCCTGGGCGAATGGAACCACATGGAGATCACTTGCCGGGGCGATGAGGTACTGGTCAAGGTCAACGGTGTGCTGGTCAACCACGCCACCGACTGCAGCGTCACCCGGGGCAGAATCAGTTTGCAGTCCGAGGGCGCTCCCATCGAGTACCGCAACATCCGGCTGCGACCACTGAAGGACTGAGCGATGAGACCACCTAGCGGAAAAATGGTGTCAGGATGATTTTTGCGGGGCCGCAGGGGCGGTTGCCGAAAGCCGAATTGCGGCCCGCCCCGCAAAAATCATCCTGACACCATTTTCCGCCCTGTGAGGCGTACCTACATGAGAATGCGGTTTGCCACAATGAGCGTTCTGTCGGCGGCATGCGTCGTTATGCACGTCTCCGGGGCCATGGGGGCCGGCCCGACTACGGCCCCGGCGTTCACCGACGTAAGCCGGCCGTTCTGGGACACCGCAACGATGACCGGCGAAAGCGTGCTGTTCATCAAGCCCGCGGACGGCGGACAGGCCACCGCGTCGCTGCTGTTCGAGCCAACGGCAATCCGATCGGTCACCAGCTCGGACGGTAAGACCATCTACAAAGAGGGGCAGGATTACCTCCTTGTGACGGGGTCGCGGCAGCTCACCCTGCCGGCCGGGTCGGCAATCCCCGCACGAACGACGGAGGAACTCACGCCACCTTTGGGCAGCCAGCCCTTCGGGTTGGTCCGACGGGACGGGAAAGGCGATATCCTGTTCGCGGCCGGCCACGAATACGCCGACATGCAGACCTTGGTCACCTACACCTACAAGCTGGACGCCGCGTCGTGGGACGTGCCGCCACCACGCTTCGCCGAGCGAGAGTTGCCCAGGACGATCGCTATCCTGCGTCAGGGCGCCCCGCTGAAGCTCGTCTTGTTCGGGGACAGCATTTCCACCGGCTGCAATGCGTCGAAATGGGCGAATACCCCGCCGTTCCAGCCCGCATACGGGGAACTGCTGGCGGCGAACCTCGGGCGTGCCTACCGGTCGGAGATTTCGTTTACCAACCACTCTGAAGGCGGCCGGACCTCCGCCTGGGGACTAGAGCATATCGGCCCGGTCGCGGCCGAGAAACCGGACCTGGTCATTCTCGCTTGGGGCATGAACGACAGCACCGGCGAAGGCGAGACCTGCTCCGCCGAGACGTTCATCGCCAATCTCAAGGGACAGATGGCCGCCGTGCGCGCGGCCCGGCCGAACGCGGAGTTCATCCTGGTCGCCTCCATGCTGCCCAACAAGGATTGGCGGTTGGCCAATCCGGACCGAGTCCTCCAATACCGGGATGCGATGCGAAAAATGGTCGGTCCGGGCATCGCTCTCGCGGATTTATCCTCCGTCTGGGAGGCCATGCTGACCCGCAAGCCGCACCTTGACCTGACCGGCAACGGCGTGAATCACCCGAACGACTTCGGCCATCGACTCTACGCGGAGGTGATCTTCTCACTGCTGGCCCAACAGCGACCCGCGCGCTGATACCCGCCGAAAAATAGTGTCAGGATGATTTTTGCGCGGCCGCAGGGGCGGTTGCCAAAAACTGAGCCGCAACCTGCTCCACAAAAATCATCCTGACACTCTTTTTCGGCGCACAAGTCCAAGGCTTAACAGCAGAATCGTGGCTGGCTCAGGGATGACGGCCACCACAATGTCGTCATAGAAAGTCGACTGCCCGCCAAGCGAGGTCAGGCCGGAGCCCAGTACCACCGCGTCAAAAGCGACCGATTGAAACGTATCCTGCCCGCCCAAGCTACCGTCCACGTAATACTCGACGCGTGCGCTCTTGATCAGCGCGGTCATGCGATGCCAGCCAAGGGTCCGCGGAATGCTCAGGGCGATCCAGCCGCTCGACCCGCTCGACCCGCCGTACAAAGTGCGGGCATCGAAGTAGTAATCGCTGTAAAGTCCCATCGAGATCATGCCGGTCAGGCTCCCCTGGCCATAGCCGTCGCCGCTGTAGGCGTACAGCGATGTGTACTCACGCATACTCGGCGAGCTGCTGTCGACGTAGATCCAGAACTCGAACTTGAGCGGGTTGGCGTCCGTCCCCTGGCATGCGGTGAAACTGTTGAGGTTGCGATAGTTGCGGTGGGTGCCCGTGGAAAAGACCTCGCTGCGTACCGATTGCTGGCCACTGCGGCCGAAGCCCTGAATCAGCGCAAGCGAGCTGCCCGTATACACCCGAGGCCAAGCCGCCTCGAACTCCGCTTGTGTCTGGTAGCTTTCGAAGTCGTCTTGCAGACAGACTGCGGTTACGCTTCCGCACGCCCACAGAACAAGTGTCATGCCCACAATGGCTTCGCTCTTGGACATGGTTGATTCCCTCCTGAATTGTAGCGGGGGCAACTCGCCTTCGCCGTCTGAAGTCCGGACCGGCCGTCAGTCGTTCTATCTCACCCGCGACACGCCACTATGTCCGGCACGATTCCCATTATAGCCGAACCGACCGGTACTCCGAAGAAAATGGTGTCAGGATGATTTTCTCAGGGCCGCGAGGGCGGTTGCCGTGCCGAGGACTGAGCTGCAACCTGCTCCCTAAAAATCATCCTGACACCATTTTTTAGTCTCGCCACAGACGCCCACCCCACGCTGTCCCCTGCATCATCGAACCGATTGATTGACCGCGTCTTCCGACCGAAGCTGACATTCCTGCTATTGCTCCTGAGTGCCTTCGCAGACACAATGTCGAACAAGGTACGCATGCTCCGTGCCAAAGCAGAACATAGAACCGCAAAAGGCAGGGCGAGAGCGCAAGCCCATGCGAACAAGGAAATGACGATGACCCAAGCATCCCGAATTTGCGTCGTCGGCAGCTCGAACATTGACCTCATTTCACAGGTACCGCGCCTGCCCAGATTGGGCGAGACCCTGGTGGGCAACTCGTTTCACATGGGCTATGGCGGTAAGGGGGCAAACCAGGCGGTGATGGCGGCCAAACTGGGCGCGCTGGTCACAATGGTGACCAAGCTGGGACGCGATGTCTTTGGCGAGGGAACCCTCAAGAACTACCGCACGCAGGGCATTGACACCTCCCATGTTCTCTTCGATGACGTGCTCTCCTCGGGCGTTGCCCCCATTTTCGTGGATGACCATGCCAAGAACTTCATCGTCATCGTTCCTGGGGCAAACATGGGGTTGTCACCTGCTGATGCACAAGCCGCCCGTGAGGCGATCCTCTCGGCCTCGCTGCTGGTCTGCCAGCTCGAAATCCCGATCGAGACGACGCTCGAAGCGTTCCGCATCGCCAAGTCCGGCAACGTACGGACCATCCTCAACCCCGCCCCAGCCGCCCCCCTGCCAGACGAACTGCTACGGCTGGCGGACATCTGCGCACCCAACGAAACGGAAACCGAACTGCTGACGGGTATGCCTGTGAATACGCTCGAACAAGCCACCGACGCTGCCCGCGCTTTGCTTGAGCGCGGACCGAAGACTGTCCTTCTCACCCTCGGCGAGCGCGGTGCACTGTTGGCAGACAAGAACAAGGTGGAGCACATCTCGGCAGTCCGGATCAAAGCCGTCGACCCGACCGGTGCGGGTGATGCCTTCATCGGCAGCCTCGCGGTTTTTCTCAGTGAAGGCGCGCCGATGCGCGACGCCGTTCTGCGCGCCAATGCGGTCGCGGCCCTCTCGGTCACCAGAATCGGGACGCAGGTTTCCTTCCCCCTGCGTGCCGAAGCAGACCTGTTCTTGAAAGAACAAGGGCTTCTCGCGTAGCTGAAGTCCGAAAAATGGTGTCAGGATGATTTTTGCGCGGCCGCAGGAGCGGTTGCCAAAAGCTGAGTTGCGGACCACTCGGAGAAAATCATCCTGACACCATTTTTCCGCTCACCCGGCATCGGCGGTCAGCGTTTGTCCCGGATGTGCCGGCGGTACAGCCGCGCTACGAGGGCATGAATGCCCACGATCAAGGCTCCCGCGCCGAGACCAATCCCGACTGCTGGCAGCATGGCTTCAGGGTGCTGAGAGTAGTAGCCATGCGCGTAGCAACCCGCCGCGCAGAGGTCATACAAGATGTAGGCGGCAAACGGCACAAAGATCACGAGCCATACCCTCTGTCCCCATCTCTGTGCCCGGCGATAGGATTCGCTGGTCTGATCGATCGCGTCGAAGACCTGGCGGCTTTTCTTGGCAGGATCGGGCCAATAAGAATATACCAAAGAAGCCGACAGAACGACGAGTCCCGCGAAAGCCGCAAACCCCATCGCAATCTTGACCACGGAAACAGGTAATAACCTTCTCAGGTGGTGGAACATGGAGTAGATGTCACCGATGACCAGAAGGAGGCTGGCGAGGAGTAGGATGAGGCCGATCACTGCAGTCTTCTTGGCGTATCGCTTCGCAGGTGGCCAAGTTGGCTTGCCCTGCTGGATCACGTACTGCTCGACGAGCAGTCTGCCGCGGTCGAATGCCTGGCCGCACTCCGGGCAGCGGTTGCCGGGCAGGCCGCGCAGCAGGTAATCGCACTTGGGGCAGTAGAGGGGAAACTCTTCCTCGGGAAACCGATCGGGATCGACCCGGGCGTCGGGCGGAATCATGGCATTGAACGCCGGCCGATGACGAAACAGCCATCGCCAACGAGAACCTTGTTCCTGCCCATCCGCCTGAGTCATGGCCCGCAACATACAAGGCAGGCACAGGATCAGCAACCCAACAACGAAAATGGTGTCAGGATGATTTTTGCACTACCGCAGAGGCGGCACACAGACCGCAACCCGCCCAGAAAATCATCCTGACACCATTTTCCTAGCGGCCTATCGCCGAGCCCTGCGCACGAATAGCAGGCCGAGTCCGAGCAGTGCGATCGATGCCGGCTCCGGCAGGGACTCCGTCTCTATCCTGATGCGGCTGACCGGCATGCCAAGGCTGGGGTGATCGGGGATTGTGATGCCGATGCGCTCGTAGTCAGGGTTGGGGAAGATCCTGGCTTTGTAGGTCGCCGTCATCTTCTGATAGTCCAATACAACCTTGTCGATCCTCTCCGTGCAATCCGGCACCGTTGAGTCGATGCCCCGAACCGAGATGGTGGGAATGAAGCCCATCGAGCCCATCTTGAACTGAATCTTCATGTTCTTGCGGGGTTCGTCGTCGATCCAGTTCGGCATGTCCACAAAGAAGTACGTATGCCCCAGAGCAAGATTATAGGTGACGGTGACCTCCGGCTCACTGGGGCTCGGATTCCATGTGGCACCAGGGGCTCCGGTACCGCGGCCCCACACCTGTTCCCAGTCAGCGGCCTCGTGACCGTCTTCTCCTTGCTTCAGGTTCCATTCAGCCCACGCGGTTAGCCCACCTTGCACGACAGGGCAGGCGGTGCAAATCGCGACCAGTGCCAGCACCAGAACACAATAGGAACGCATTGTCCGTCTCCTTACCAGATCCACCCATGACCCGACTGCCGCGCCACAGCGACAGTCTGTAGCCCGCCCATGCCGACACGCTGGACTGGGCCTAGGCATACCGATGCCCGCAGCGCAGCGAACGATAGGGACAGGACTGTGTTGCTCCTTTCCGGGGGCTTGCGTGTGCACAGGACGCAAGCGCCGGCACACCTGCCCCCTCCACGCGAACGGCAGGACATGATCCGTAGCCAGTATCTCGCTCTCGGCTGGGATTCACAAGTCGGCTGCCGCACCGTCAGCACCCTAAGGGACAGGGGGCAGCCCTCTCGCAAGGCCAATCGACGCGGTTTCTCGACAGGTCTGGTAAACCCCTCTTTATCCCCTCTGTATGCCTAGCAGTCCGGACAACGGAAGAAAAATGGTGTCAGGATGATTTTTGCGGAGCTGCCCGCAACTCAGCTTTTGGCAACCGCCCTCGCGACCCCGCAAAAATCATCCTGACACGAATGGTACTGCCGTGCGGAAGTTGCGTTCCGCGGGGCGGTTACGTTTTTCCGATTTCTTGGCGCAGCTCTTGTCGGGGCTTTTTCATGAGCGGATAGCGGTGACGCCGT
>JAAYDF010000301.1 GCA_012729395.1 Phycisphaerae bacterium | reverse complement strand
GCTCGACCGAGTAGTCGGTGAGCTTGGCCGCCAGGATCAGCGTCTGGCTGTCGCTGTTGTCGACCAGGTGCATGATGCCGTAGCCGTAGTCCACGGTCGGGCCGGCATGAACCCATCGCGATTCGACAAAGGCGACCGCCTTGAGAATGGAGGCGGGCACGCCGAAGTCCGCGGCCGCCTCTTCGAACGCGGCCTCCAGGGCCGCTTGGTCGGGATGCTCACCCGCCAGCGAGATCGCCTCGGTTTCAATGTGCGGGGCGTGGGCGGACGCGAGCCCGTGGCACATGAATAACACGCCACAAGCTGCTAGTCCCACCGAGGTCAACCAGCTCCTTCCAGGTTTGTTCGTTCTCATAGATCACAACCTCCAGAAAAAAGCAGGAATGATCCACAACGCCGTATCAGACGCCGCATCTTGCTCCGTCCGCGACGGACACGCCCGTTGCGGGCGCACTGCTTCCCCATCAAGATACGGTACCGCCAATAGGTCGTCCTGACCCATGCGCGTTGAGGACCTTATCCCAGAGTTTTCTTGACGCGACTCAACATGTGGCCTCCGCGAGCGGAAGCGTCCCACATTGGCTATCTTACCGCACTCCTGACGTTGTAGCAAGCGCAGAACAGTCGTTTTTCTCGCTTGAGCGGTTCCGGCTCGTGGACCGGGTCGCCGATACGACGTTTCTACTGGTGCGTGTCGGCTTGGTCGTTCGCTCAGGGAGGACGCGATTGCCGCGGACGTCCGGTGATTGCGCTGAGGGCTGGGATTAGCTGTGCGCCGCAGTGTTTCCACATTGAGCCATCGCTGTAGAAAGCGGGAGCCAGCCTCGGAGGCTCACCACGTACATCTGCGGTGCGGGTGTCCCAGCGGGTTCTGGGGACGAGTCTGTTGCGGCTGTGTGCGGCGGGGCGCGTTATCATGCGGCGGCTCCACTCGTCGAGGCCGAGGTGGGCTTGGTCTGGGTGGTGGCGTGGGCTGCCTTTCTCTCAGAGGGGCTATCATGCGAAGATTGAGATTGGGCGTGTGGCTTGCGTCGCTCGCTGGAGGGTTATCGGGTTGTAGTGCAATCTTGCAGGATGCCGGCCCGTCTCAATGTCCCGCCGTGCGGATTGATGGGGACTTTCCGGGCGGCAACATCATCGTGGAGGAGATTATCGCCGACCGCGTGCGACTGCGTCAGGATATTCGCGACACGGGCGGGTGGTGGTTCTACTGGTGCTTCCGTGTGCACAGCGCCGCCGGACGCACGTTGACCTTCGAGTTCACCGACAGGAATCCGATCGGCGTTCGTGGGCCGGCTGTGAGTGCCGACGGCGGAGGGACATGGTTCTGGCTTGGCGCGGAGGCAGTCGAAGGTGCGTCATTCACGTATACGTTTCCTGCCGGTGCGGAGGACGTGCGTTTCGCGTTCGCGGTTCCTTACGTTGAGACAAACCTGTGGGCCTTTCTGGACACTCACCTGCGGCCATTCAGGCAGGCGAAGGCCGGACACCCGCATCTACGGGTGGACAAACTGTGCGACAGCCGCAAAGGGCGGCGGGTTGAACTGGTCAGGCTTGGCCGGCTTGATGGTGGGGCCGCACGTCGCGTGCTGCTTACCGCCCGCCATCACGCGTGCGAAACGATGGCGAGCTTTGCGCTCGAAGGCCTGATGCACAGTGTGCTGACTGACGAGGATTTGGCCTGGCTGCGCGAGGAGGTGGAGTTCTTCATTGTGCCGTTCGTGGACAAGGACGGCGTGGAGGACGGCGATCAGGGCAAATCGCGAACTCCGCGGGACCACAATCGCGACTATGACAAAGAGAGCATCTACCCCGAGGTCCGCGCTCTGCGGTTGCAGGTTCCCGCGTGGTCCGAGGGGCGGTTGCGATTCTCGCTGGACATGCACTGCCCGTATCTCGGTGGTGGACGCAGCGAGAAGGTTTTTCTGGTCGGCCAGGACAACGACTACCTGTGGCAGCTGCTGACGGAGTTCTCCGCCATTCTGGAATCGCTTCCGCCCACGGGTTTGCCTTATCGGGCGGCGGATAACCTGCCCTTCGGCAAGGAGTGGAACACCGCCGAGCGACGCATCGAGGGCAAGTCGAACTCGGTCTGGGCGGGTGCGATCCCCGGCATCGTGTCGGCGTCGACCATCGAGATTCCCTACGCGAATGCGTCAGGTACCGCGGTGACTCCGGAGTCCGCTCGAGCCCTTGGCATGGATCTTGCCAAGGCGATCCAGAAGTTCCTGCGGGCGTGTGAATAGGGCGCCGGCCGCGGGGAAGCAGCGGTGCATTATCCGTCATACTTCCAGTGCTTTGTCCTCGACGCAGTGGTCGGCGACCTCGACGCCGCTGGAGGTGAGCCGGAACCAGCGTTTGCGCCAGGGGGTGACGCGAGCGTCGGGCTCGCTGTCGGCGATGATCCGCTGGATGTAGCCCTTTTCGGTGAGGTAGGCGAGGTCCTTGCGGAGTTCATCCCATTCGAGTTGCGGGAACAGGGCCAGCAGGGCCCGCAGGATGTGTTCGCCCTGCAGTGCCGCGGGGTAGAGCATTTTCAGGGCGACGAGGATTTCGCCGCGTACGCGTTTGATCTGGTCGGCTCCGGTGTCTCGGATCATGTTGGATCTCCCTGTTCATGCGGGTTGTGTTGTGGGCCAGGGTCAAGGCCGGTTGTCGCGGCCGATCGCACCTGCAACGATTTCGTACATGTTGTGAGAGGGTTTGCTCCTGTGTGGCACTGCTCCGTGAGCAGTGGGGTTGGGTGCATGGCCCTCGTTGCCACCCGCTGATAGGCGGTGTCGCCGAGGTGTCCCGTTGCCGCCGGCCGCCGCGGGGGGCGGCCGCTACGGTGGGTCGCCGCGGGGGGCGGCCGCCACGGTGGGTCGCCACGGGGGCGGCCGCTACGGTGGGGTGGCGGGCTTGCGGGGCACGTCGGGGGAGGGGAGTCGCTGGGCGATCTGGGTCATGGCTGCCGCGACGCGGCCGATCTGTGCCGCGAGTCCCCGGCCGTTCTCCAGTTCCGCCTGCACGCGAGTCAGGATCTCGGTCAGCCGTTCGAGCCGTTGACGGGCGAACATGGACTCACGCACCCACTCTTCCTTGGTGGTGTACTCGCGTTCGAAGTCGGCGGTGCACTTGACCATGTCGTGCAGGGCGGCTTCGATGGTCTGGATGCGGTGGGTGATCTCCGCCATGGTGGCGGTCTGGTGCTCGCGGATAGCCCGCAGGTACAGGGCGATGACCGTGAGCGGCACGCCGACCAGCGGCGACAGGACCCCGACCATCATGCTCAGTTGTTCCCAGCTCATTGTCAGCCCTCATCGCAGCAGGGGGATCACCACGTCGTTGATCAGCCGCAGCAGTCGGTTGATCGTGTCGGCCCGGATGAGGCCGTCGAGCAACTCCTGCCGAAAAGCCTCTATTTCCGGGGCATCGGCGAGGGAGCGCACCGCGGTTGTCCGTCCGGGAGCCGCCAGAACCCGATCGATGGCGTCGCCGGGCGTCTCGCTCGTATCCGTCAGCACGGCATCGAGGGTGCGCACCAGCCGGTCCAGTTCACCACCATTCACCACAGCATCACTCATTGCGTACCTCCTTTCGCGTCTGCGCCCATCCGCGTGATCTGCGGGCGGGGAAGAATCGAGAACAAGGGGTTGCCCACAGATCACGCGGATGGACGCGGATACCAAGCGTCTGCCTTTGCGAGTCCGGAACAACACGAATTTGGCTGTCCATCACCGGCTATCGGCGTTTGTTTTCTCGCGGGCGGTCAGCCAGTTCGATAGATACCGCCGCATCTCGTCGTCGAGCGAGAGGCTTTCGAGAGCCAGGCGGCGCAGGCCTCGGGCCAACTCACGCAGCACGGCCACGTTCTCCAGGGCCGCTTGCCGTCGTTGCCATTCGACGTCGCGATCGGTGCGGATCTTGGCGAGGGCAGCCTTGAAGCGGTCGGCATGGCTTTCGACGGCGGCAGGGTCGGCATGATCCGCCCGCACGCGAATCACGAAGGCGGAGACGACCTCCGACTCACGGCTGTCGTCGTAGGCGGAGACCTCCTGGTGGTACTCCTGCACGGCGAGTTCGACCTGCCCGGCGGTGACGGTCAGGGCGTCGGCGGCGGAGAGTTGTACCCGGGCGTCGCCGCCGCAGCCGGCCGGCAGCAGAGCCAAGAGTAAGAGCCATCGGCTCGCCCAGGGGTAGAGACCGCGTATGGTCATTCGGCTGCATCGCCTTCCCGCAGCCTGCTCGGATCGTTTCACCGCTTTGTGTTCTGAACGCGCCGTTCTCACTTGCCACCTCCAGCGTCCTGTTGACTTCCACTCGCCTGTGCCCGGCCGGCGTCCTCGTGGGCGATGCCCAGGATCAGGGCGACCCCGAGGCTGACCATGGTCAGCAGCATTTCCTCGCTGCAGCCGAGTCCGTACTCGGCGGCGTAGGCGGCCAGCACGGTGACCAGGGCGACTCGCACCTTTCGCGACGCCAACGGCCGCACCAGTCGTTCGATCCATACGCTCATGCTCATCTCGATACCCTCCGAATTGGAGTCCCTCTCCGCGGGGCCGGTCCCCAGGTCGCCCGATTCATACTCTCGTGCTCATCAGCAGATCCTCCGCAGGTGGGGGGACGCCGAGAGCGAGTCATCGCCCGCTCTCGGTCGCCCCGTGAGGAAGGAGAAAGAGGCTCGGGTTGACGTTTTGATCGTCCGGCTTGCCTTGTCATGTGCCTGGTCACGGTGTTCTGTTCCTTTGCCGTTGAGCAGGTGAGAAGTGCGTGATCGATGCTCCCAGGTCGCAGGGGAGCGGTCGCTTGCGGTCGAGAAGAACCGCTTCCTTACGGTCGCGGCTCTGAGTATGTGCTCATCACTTCTCACGTATTGCGTACACCGTCCTGCATTTCACTGCCTGCTTCCATCCTTTTCAGGCCCGCCTGAATGAGTTGCCGGCCGCGATTGTCGCCGGACCAGATGAAGTAGACGGGCTGGGAGCCGGCCAACTGGCGAAAGGTCTGGGCGAGGGCCATGGGGGAGAGCCTGGAGGCTCGGTCCGCACTGCCGCCGGTGGTGCTGCTGTACCAATCCTGCACGGAGGCGGCGACGATCCGGCGGACGGCGGGCCGACGGCAGACCTGGGCGACGAAGTCGAGAGCCAGCGGGTCAGCGCCGGCGGCCCGGAGCCGGTTGACCGCTCGCTCCCGCTTGGGCGGGACGGCGATGGTGCCGACGCGGAGCATGCCCGCCTTGTCGAAGATGGGATTCACCGCTCCCATGGCCGCGAGGCACTCGACGAAACGCGTTCCGGCCAAGGGCAGCGTCCGAGCGACCAGCCAGTGCCCCAGCCCGCAGCCGCGCACGTCGGGGTGGATGACCAACCGCTTGAGTACGCGCAGTTCGCGGTTGAGCCGTTTGGCATTTCGGGTGAATCGCGAGCCGGTGATCCGATTGCGAAGCGACACCTCCAGCAGGGGGTGGCCGTAGATCACGATGCCCAGGGGGTCGCCGCCCGACCCGTCGCGCATCACGAACACGCGATCGACGAAGCCGAGCTGATCGCGTCGGCGGTAGTGCATGGGGGAGAATCGTTCGTAGTCGCGGGCGGTTCCGCGTTCGATCCGCAGTCGCGGGGCGAAGGAGACGGCCCGAGCGGCTGCTTGGGCTTTCCCGGGCTCGATGATCGGTGAGGGACCGCCGAGTCGTATCGTGTGGTCGGGCCGCAGGTCGTCGGCCAAGTCGTCCTGGCTGGTTGCGACCACCAGGCAGAGTCTCCGGCGGGAGACCAGTTTCCGCAGATTGAACGCCAGGGATCGGGCCAGCCGGCGGTGTAGGATCGCGCCGAACTCATCGCAGAGCAGCGGTGCGGACGATGCGTGCCGCTGTTGGAGCGACAGGGCCCGGGCGAGCCGGGCACGGAAACGCTCACCGTCGGAGAGCTGGTCGAAGCGTTGGATCCACAGCATGGGTTCGCCTAGGCCACAGGCGGTGAGTATGCCCAATGCGTCGTAGAGTGGGCGGGTCGGCGCGACCGCGTCGATGACGGAGACATCGCTGGGGAAGGGCACGGCGTGGACCATCCGAGAGTCGGGGATGTGCCGAGCGATTGCACGGAGCAGCAGCGACTTGCCGGAGCCCGACGGGCCGGTGACCAGGGTGATGGTTCCGGAGGCGAGGCCGACGCGGAGGTTGTCTGCGATGGTTCGGCCGGCGACCTCCAGGGGCACGCCAAACCGCAGGCAGGTTTCTACCAGTCGGGCGGTGGGGGGGACGATGCAACCTTCCGTTCGTACGGTCAGGGATAGGCTGCGGTCGCCCGGGGCATTGTGGTTCGGTTTGTCGTCGGTTGGCGCGGATTTCGCTCGCTTGGTGGGTCGAGGCGGTGCATGGGTTACAGGTGCGATACGCTGTGAAGCTGCTGTCGGTGGCATCCGTAGTCCCCCTCGCTTGACGGCCTGTGGGCCCGCCTCCATCCCCGCCCGTGTGGTGGGGAAGCATACCTAACGTAAACCTAACATACACCACGATTGATTGCGCGGCAAGTAAAACTTAGCAATTAGTGATAATTCCTATAACCGCATTAAAGGTAGAATGTTATGTGCTGTGCAAGTGACTTGTACCTGCAGGATGGGCCGGAATTGGTGTAGCTGGGGGCGGGCTCGATTGGGCAGCACACGCCTTGCCGTGTCTGCGAGAGCGCAAGGGGCTGGCGGGCGCTACGGGGTGTCGTTGTGGGTGCCAGTCGTCACGCGGAAACGCGAGCCATCGCGGTGATGCCAAGCGAGGCGGTCACTGCATCGTGTTGATGGGGCGTGGGATGTCGTTCCCGGTGGCGACCAACTGGCCGGTTGTACGGGGAGGGCACTCGAAGTTCTGCTGAGCGGTGTAAATCTGTCGGACTTGGCCAAGACACCAGACGCAACTGCTCAACAACGCCAGGGACAGGAGAATCCGCCGCCGCTTCACGGGTTCGTCACCTCAATCATGGGGCCGTTCGCATCGTCACCGTGTCTGCTCATCGGCAGAACAGGTGCTCAAAGGATAGGGTATCTACCCCGAAAGCGCAGGTCTGTCAAATCGCGCGTGTCAGGGGGCAGCTCGCTCGCGACGGTCATGGCCGCCAGTCGGTATCGCCGACGGCACATGGATGGATCATCGCGGTCGTAGTGAGCGCTGTTGAGCCGGGAATAACCTTCCGGTCGACACCGAGTTTGCGCATGTAGAACTCATGGACGGCCTGTTTGCCGGCCGCGGGGTCCGGGGGCCTGAGCATGTCGACGTGCCCGTCCACGAAGACGGCATTGCTGCCGCGCCCCAAGTGCATTTTGAGTGACGCACGCGGGAACCGGTCGTTGCCGAGGAAGTCTTGGTAAGTCGGGAAGTTCCGCCCGCCGGCGACGTCGAACCAGTCGAAGCCTGTTTGGCTGGGTGGGGAAGGCTGGCGGATGGCGGCGATGTTGAGGCGGATGTCTTTCATGGTGCCCCACGAGTTGTTGATGTCGTAGACGTTCCAGCTTTCCTCGATAGCGTCCATGGCGTAGATGGTATCGCTGGGCTGTTTCCAGACGTCCAGCCTGCTCACGCCTTCGACTTCATACCAGGATCCGCCGGTCGGATTGGGCTGGCAGGAATTCAGGTCCATTGGTCCCCGATGGTCTGCCGAGTTGACGGCGAAATCCAGGAAGACCCCGCCGTATTCGCGTGCTCGTTCGGGGCAGGAGAAGACCTCGTACCTTTCGACTCGGACCCGGTTGAAGTTGGCTGCGTAGTTTGCTCTGTCGCCGAACATGCGGCTGACCATTCGGACCCAGTTGGGGGCCTCGGCGAGTGTCGTACCTCCGTGCCGGGACATCCCGCGCGGAACGCGGCCCTTGTGCTCAGTGGCGAAGAGGTTCATGGCCACCCCGATTTGGCGGAGATGACTCCCGCAGGACGACAGCCGCCCCTGAGCGCGTGCCCGTCCCAGTGCCGGAAGCAACACCGCCAGCAGCAGGGCCAGAATAGCCACTACCACCAAGACTTCGATGAGCGTGAAACCACTTGCTGCACGCTGACGGTATGTCCGGTGTTTGACCTGGTCGGTGGCTGATTTCGTGGGCATGTTCATACTGGCTGGGCTCCCAGGGATATGCTGTTCACTCCCATTCTGCCGGGCAATCTGGTTTCTCGGCTGGCGACGCGGCCTCGGTGGCGGAGCATCTCAGGATAGGGCATGCTTGCCGACCTGCCCCCGGCTTTCCGTCACGGCCGCTCCCGTCAGTGGCGGGACACTACCAAGCCAGCCCGCAGAGTCATTCCCACGACTGTGGTGGGCTTGGACCGTCCACGCACAACATGTGCATGATACCCCCGCGATCCCGGCCTTGGCAACGCCAGAATCGAAAAGGGTCCCGCGCGGACGCGAAGCTGTGAGCGACTTGGATGGTTGGACCCCGAGCTGCCCTTGGGGGGAAGACCTCGCGGCAAGAATGCGTCTGGGGCGCTTGATCCCAGGCTGCATCGCCGTTTATACCCCCGGAAAAATCATCCTGACACTATTTTTGGAAGGTGTTTCTCGATGAAGCGGTTGACTTGGTCGGCATGGGTCATGTTGATGAGGTGACCACCGTGGGGAACAACCGCGTCCGGACGCACTTTGCGGAGCGGGATGATGCGGTCGATGTCGCCGTGGATGTGGTAGCTCGGGCAAGGCGGTGATGCCACCCCGTCCCAGTTGAGGATCATCCGCCCGGCTCCGCGCAGGAAGGGGATGGGAATGCCCATGGCCATCTCGCGGACGAGCAGGAACTGCTCGTGGCTCAGCGATTCGAGACGAGCCATGATCCGGCTGCTCATCGCCACCCGGTGCCTGATGAGCGCATCCGGTAGGATTCGGGTGAACCGTTCGACATACCAGTAGTAGCTCGGGATCGAGGCCCGGCTGCGGCACGAGGCGATCATCAGGACGCAGCGAGCCCGGCACAGGGCACCGAGTTCGCAGGCGATCATCCCGCCGAACGAGACCCCGCCCACGACGCACGGCCCGTCAAGTTGCAGGGCGTCACGGATGCGGGCGGCGTAGGTGCGCATGGTGTCGTGCCGTTCCGGAATCAGCAGGGGCGGCACCTCGAACTCGAAGCCGTGGGCCCGCTGGGGCTCGAACAGGCGGTAGTCCGCACCTAGGCCCGGGATGAGGATAAACCGTTCGCTGCGCATGCCGACAGTAGAACCGTGGGGTTCTCAAAACGCAAGCGCACAAAGGTGTCAGGAACGAATGGTACTGCCGTGCGGAAGTTGCGTTCCGCGGGGCGGTTACGTTTTTCCGATTTCTTGGCGCAGCTCTTGTCGGGGCTTTTTCATGAGCGGATAGCGGTGACGCCGTCG
>JAAYDF010000300.1 GCA_012729395.1 Phycisphaerae bacterium | reverse complement strand
TGCAGGCTCCCCCCCGCCGACAACATGCACCCGAACACACACCACTTGCCCGGCACCGCGTGGCAAAACGATTGCAGGTTGCCCGCGTCGTTGGGCACGGGCACGTCGCTATGGGCGAAGACCACGCCGCTGGTGCCCATGGTCGCCGAGACGATGCCCGCCCGCACAATGCCGTTGCCCACCGCGCCGGCCGGCTGATCGCCCGCCCCACCGACCACAGGCGTGCCCGCCTTGAGCCCCGTCGCCTTCGCCGCCGCGGAGCTCACCTGCCCGCTGACCTGCGTCGACTCGAACACCGGCGGCAACAGGTCGGAGGCGATGCTCAACTTGTCCAGCAGGCCCTGATGCCAGCAGCGATTCCGCACATCCAGCAACAACGTGCCCGACGCGTCACTCACCTCGCTGGCGTACTCACCGGTCAGGCACAGCCGGATGTAATCCTTGGGCAGCAGCACCTTGTACGTCCGGCCGTAAGCTCGCGGGTCATGCTTGCGGACCCAGAGGATCTTCGGCGCGGTGAACCCGGTCAGGGCGACGTTGGAGACCATGTCGATCAGCGCCGCCCGCCCGCCCGCCAACTCCTCGATCTTCTCGCACTCGCGGGCCGTCCGCTGATCGTTCCACAGCAGAGCCCGCCGCAGTGACTTGCCCGCCCGGTTCACGAATACGCTGCCGTGCATTTGGCCGGACAAGCCGATAGCGGTGATCTGCTCGGGCTTCTTGCGGGCCTTCCGGCACACGGCGGCAATACCCTTGACCGTCGCCTTCCACCAGTCGGTCGGCTCCTGCTCCGACCAGCCCGGCCGCGGCGCGTAGACCGGGTACTCAACGCTGGCCGTCGCCAACACCCGACCGTCGCCGGTACACAACAGTGTCTTGGTCGCCGATGTCCCGATGTCGATGCCGCAAAGCAGTGCCATCGCCCATGCCCTCAATCAAAGAAACATTCCAGGTGGCGCCCGTCACCTCGGCCCAAGTAGCGGCCGGCAAACCGTTGATCGGTGTTCATCCGCGCTTCGTACTAGCCCACTCATCACTCAATCGCCGCCGCGGAGTATACCCGCGTCGAGGCTACCCACGCCACCGATCCCCGCCGCTCGCGGTTTGGCCCCCCTTCGCTGTCCGTGGGTTCGGGGTGCGTGACAACTCAGGCGGGTGGGATTGGCGTTCTTCCGGCCCCGATAGGGGCCAAGGGGGGTAGCCACGGGTGGAGTGAGCCGCAAGCGAACGAAACCCGTGGAAGCGGTGCGATTCCAAGAGGCCCGCCCCGTCAGGGAGCGGTCGTTCGGGAAAGGAACAACCGCTCGCTGACGGGCGCGGCTCTGCTGGACGCCGGCGGGCCGACGAGTAGGCGGATCTTGTCTCCACGGGTTTCCCGTCGGCCGGCTGCGCCGTCACGCCGCTTTGCCCGTGGCCACAGCCCTTCGCTCCTCCGAAGCGAAATGAAGCACGCCAAGCCCGCCGATTCTGTCACGGACCCGCGGGTTGGTGCACCCCGGCCGCC
>JAAYDF010000299.1 GCA_012729395.1 Phycisphaerae bacterium | reverse complement strand
CGACGGCGTCACCGCTATCCGCTCATGAAAAAGCCCCGACAAGAGCTGCGCCAAGAAATCGGAAAAACGTAACCGCCCCGCGGAACGCAACTTCCGCACGGCAGTACCATTCGTTCCTGACACCTTTTCGTGGTCGCCGCACTGTTTGGGCTACGCTCTGAGTCTCTGCGCCAGAATGCCCACCGGCCGATCGCCGAGGCGCGTCAGCAGGAGCGCGGCGGACGTCTGACCCTTGGGCCGCAGTTTGCGGAGCAGGTCCTCCGGTCGGCCGGCGAAGCCGCGGGTCTTGATCTCCAGTCGGCCGACGTCGTGCCTGTGGAGCAACTTGCGGGCCGAAACCGTCGACCACGGTATCACCTCCAGAATCCGGAATCCGGCCAGGAGCGAGGATCGCACCTCGCGATCGCCGACCAGATAGGCGATCAGTGGATCGACGGGGGCCAGCTCATATTGCCGGGCAAGCGGGCCGACCAGATGAGCCCGCACCACGGCCGCGTCAGGCTCGTAGAGCAGCCGGCCCGCAGCGATCTCCCCCGGCGACGGCCAGGTCAGATCGTCCGGCGAATCGACCCCCACAGTCTCGCCCGAGGGTAGCGCGGTCGCCCGCCGATAGCAGCCGGCCAAACGGCCCGTCCAGGCCACCGCCTGCTTGCACTCGCCGTGATGGCTAATGAGTTCCACTTCCGCGTCGAAAGGCAAGGCCTCGGAATCGGCCCCCGGCGACAGTTTGACCGCGACGTTCGTGTAGTGCCGCACCAGGTTGGCGACCTCCGCGAGGTTGGGCGAACCCAGTTCCGGCTCATGCCGCCGCAGGCCCTGGGGCCGACGGTCGGGATCAACGTGCACCGCCCCGACCTCCGGCCTCGCGACCGCCGCATCCGCAACCAGCCCGAGGACCTCGCCGCCGTACACCCGCGCGTTATGCTCGGCCATCGCGACCCGCGGAGCCGACCAATCCACGACGGTCACGTTCGCCACCGCCGCCAAGGCCAACGCATCGCCGCCGATCCCGCAACACAGATCCGCCACCGGCCCCAGCCCGGCAAATCGCTTCGCCTTGTGGCCGGCCACCACCTCGTCGGTGGTCTGCTCGAGCCCGACGCGGTCGAAGAGCATGTCCGCCGCCCGCGAGAATCGCCCCGCCGCCGCTCGCCGAAGGACGACCTGGCTCCACGCCGCGGTTACCAGGTGCGGATCGAGACGTTCCCGCCAATAGGCGATCGCGGCCGGCGTATCCGCGCCCCGGCCGGCGGCCATCTCCCGACAGCACGCCACCCCCGCCACCGAACGCAGCCACGCCAGCTCCTCCACGCTGGGCAGTCGCTGCTCGCGAACCCAGGAACCCGCCGACCTCGGCTTCTCGTCTGAATGATGCCGCATAGCCTTAGTGTGCGGCTCCTTCGCGTGCGGATCAAGGGGGAAAGGCACAGAGGCAGAAGGCACAAAGGCACATGCGGCGACTTCGCGCGCGGGTCAGGTGTTCCCCCGCCATCCTGCGATGTTCGCTTACACGTCCGCTCGTTCTACGGCTCACTCCGCGTACAAACCGGGGACTCTCGTCCCCGGCTCGTGGGTCTCCAGATCTGCTCGCTCAACCGGGCACACTCATCCCCGTCGCGTGGGTCTCGTTGACGAAACCGCGCGCTCGGGGCTTGTTGGCGGACCCCCATGATCGGGGTTCGCTTGCGGAACCCCGTGGTTGGGGCTGGTTCGCGATCTTCGGCTCGGGGCCTATGCCGCGAGGGTCATTCGCGATACCATCGAGTATATGACTGGAACCGAACGGGTCTTGCGAGTGCACAGCCTGCTGGAGGCGGCATACTACATCGTGGTGACGCCCTGCGCGGAGTGTCGAAGCGGGCCGTTGGAGGCTCATGCTGGGCAACTGGATCGCACCACGCATCCGGGTCTGCTTATCATGCCGACCACCTGCCGGGCGTGCGGCGTCTGGTGCGCGTTTCGGTTCAACACGGACCACGTATGCGGCGAGGAGGGTTGGCCGACCGATCCGCTGGGCACGGCATGCGAACCCGCTGGCAATGCACCATCCAGCCCAGTCAACCGGAGTGAAGAGCCTTCGGAAGTCATCGACGTGGCCGGCTGGCTGCTGCTCCACACCCTCCTGCAGGAGCGGGTGAGCAGTTTGGGGGCAGGGGCCTTGCGCGTGGCGGAGCGATCGGCTCGTCGGCGGCTGCAGGTGCAGTCGGCGGCCTGTCTCGCCGAAGCGTTGAAGTTCTACGACCCGGACAACGACCTGCCGCCAGAGGAAGCTTTTTTCACGGCGGAATCACGGCGTCAGTTCCGCGCCCGGCCCGAGCTGTTCGCCCGCGACCGGATCATCGGGCTGCGTGCCAGGCTACCGTGGTCTCGGGGCGGGCAACCGGCGGAGCAGTGACTCGCACGTGTCGGCGAGTCTATCATCTCGTAGGTTTGTCGCGAGCGTGCGGTTTGGAGAAGGGGCCACGGTGCCGGGGGCAAAGACAACACGATGGGTTTGCTGGGTAGTGATACTTAGCCTGCCGGCCGGCCAGATCCCGCCCGCAACCACCGCCCGCGCTGAGTTGGTGCGTCCGCTGCCGCCGCGCATCACCGTGGAGACGCAGCGAGCCATCGACCGCGGGCTGGAATACTTAGCGAGAACGCAGGGCCGCGACGGCGTCTGGCGCACCCAAGGCACGATGGGCGAGTTTCCGACGGCGATGACCGCTCTGGCGGCGCTGGCCCTGCTCGCCAGCGGCAGCACACCGATGGAGGGTCGCTACGCTCCTCAGGTGAGCCGTGCAACCACCTTCCTGCTCCGCTGCAGCGATGCCGACGGGCTGATCTCGCGCATCGAGGAAGAAAGCCGCTCGATGTACGGCCACGGGTTCAGCATGTTGTATCTGGGGCAGGTGTACGGACTGGAGGCGGACATCGAGAAGCAGCGGCGGATCCATGAGGTTTTGCGGCACGCGGCCGAACTGACCGCCCGCAGCCAGAGCCCGTTGGGCGGCTGGATGTACACTCCGGATTCCCGCTCCGATGAGGGCTCGGTGACGATCACCCAATTGCAGGGTCTGCGTTCGGCTCGGAACGCGGGCGTGGCTGTGTCCAAAGAGGTGATTGACAAGGCCCTGGGCTACTTGGAGAAATCCTCGCTGCCCAACGGCGGCATCACCTACCGGGCGGATCGCCAGGGGGGCCCGCGCCCGCCGATCACCGCTGCCGCCGTCGCCTGCTGGTATAATGCCGGGCAATACGATAACCCCCTGGCCACTAAGTCGCTGGGCTTCATCAAGGAACACCTGGGCAACGGTGGCCGACGAGCGGGCAGTTGGGGCCATTACTACTATGCCCACTTCTATATGGCCCAGGTCATGTGGCTCAGCGGCGAGAAGGACTGGGAGTGGTACTTCCCCGCGATGCGTGACTGGCTGCTCACCTCGCAGGAATCCGACGGCTCGTGGGAGGGCGACTACATCGGCCGGGTCTACGGCACGGCTCTGGCGCTGTTCATCCTGCAGATCCCGTATGGGTACTTGCCGATTCTGCAGAGGTGAGGGGGCGAGACGAGGAACTGAGACTTGAGGGTGGAACTGTAGCATCACAATAGAGCAGGCAGAATCCTCTTCAACTCATCCGTGTTCATATGTATGAGCTGCGGGCGGGACACGAGAAGAAACGCTCACAGATCACTCAGATGAACGCAGATGGGGGACGAAATGAAGGGTTGAGAATCGAGAATTGCAGATTACAGATTGCAGATTGCGGCTTGCGGATTAGCCCTTCGCGACAGGGCGGGAGTCGGGCTGTTCGCGATGACACAGGAGTACGCGAATGAACGAGGGACGCGCGGATGCTGACAAAGACATGGACCTCGCCGCGGTCGAGCAGTTGCGGTCGGCGCATGAACGCATCCGGGGCGAGCTGGCCCGGGTCATCGTCGGGCAGGACCGGGTGGTCGAGGAGCTGCTGATCGCCCTCTTCGCGGGCGGACACTGCATCCTCGAAGGCGTGCCCGGGCTGGCCAAGACGCTGATGATCTCCACGCTGGCCCGATCGCTGAAGCTTTCCTTCTCACGGATCCAGTTCACGCCGGACCTCATGCCCGCGGACATCACCGGCACCGAGGTCATCCAGGAGGACCGGGCGACGGGCTCGCGGTCGTTCAAGTTCCTGCGTGGGCCGGTGTTCGCCAACGTGGTGCTGGCCGACGAGATCAACCGCACGCCGCCCAAGACCCAGGCCGCTCTGCTGGAGGCCATGCAGGAGCGTCAGGTGACCATCGGCGGGCAACGGCACACGCTTGATCCGCCTTTTTTTGTCCTGGCGACGCAGAATCCGATCGAGCAGGAGGGCACGTACCCACTACCCGAGGCCCAGCAGGACCGCTTCATGTTCAAGGTCTTCGTCGGGTACCCCAGCTACGAAGAGGAGCTGGCCATCGCGGAGTTGGCGGCCCCGGACATCGCCCTGTCGCGTGACGCAATCCCGGCCGTGCTCGATGCCGAGCAAGTGCTTAAGCTCCAGGAGGTGGTGCGCCGCGTACCGGCCGCCAGACACGTGGTAGGCCACGCCCTGGATCTGGTTCGCCGCACCCGACCGGGCGAGCCGGGGGCCCCTGAGATTGTCCGCCGCATGATCCGCTGGGGGGCCGGCCCGCGGGCGGTGCAGTTCCTCGTCGCAGCCGCCAAGGCTCGGGCGGTGCTGCACGGACAGTATCACGTGGCCGCCGAGGATGTGCGGGCCGTCGTACACCCGGTGCTGCGACACCGTATCGTGACCACTTTTTCCGCCGAAGCGGAGGGCTACTCGACCGATCGTATCATCGACGAAATCCTGGAACAGACGCCGCCTCACTCTTCGCCACTGACTGCCGATGGCCGACTACAACAAGTACTTGGATCCTGACGTTCTCGCGCGGATCAGCCGGCTCGAACTGCGGGCCCGCACGATCGTCGAGGGCTTCGTCTCGGGCATGCACAAGAGCCCCTACCAGGGGTACAGTGTGGAATTTGCCGCCCATCGCGAGTACGTGCCCGGCGACGACATTCGGCACATCGACTGGCGGCTGTTCGGCCGGGCCGACCGCCTGTACATCAAGCAGTACGAGGAAGAAACCAACCTGCGAACACACGTGCTGCTCGACTGCTCGCGATCGATGGCCTACCCGGAGCACACCCGCGGCTGGCGGAACAAGTACGATTACGCCGCGACGCTGGCGGCCTCCCTGATTCACCTGCTCGTGAACCAGCAGGATACCTGCGGCTTGGTCCTCTTCGACGACGACATTCGCGAGCAAATCGCCCCGAGCAGCCGCACCGCCCAGCTCTACGCGATGATCGAGGCCATCGAGCGTCATCCGCCAAACGGGGCGACGGAGGTGCGAGCGGTGTTCGGTCGATTGGCCGAGCAGCTTCGCCAGCGCGGCCTGGTAGTGCTGATCAGCGACCTGCTGGGCAATTTAGGCGATCTGCTGGACGGTCTGCAGCGGCTGCGATATGCCGGGCACGACGTGATTGTGCTGCACGTGCTCGATGATGAGGAACTGACCTTCCCGTTCGACGGCAACACCATGTTCGAGGGCCTCGAGCCGCCGCCCGGCGAGTTGCTGGTTGACCCGCAGGCCCTGCGCACAAGCTATCTGGCAATCCTTGGCGACTTCATCAACCGCGTCAGGTCGGCGTGCATGGGCCACAAGATCGACTACCATCTGCTCAGCACCCACGACCCCCTGGAGGCATCCCTGACCGCCTACCTCGCCGCGCGCATGCACAGGACGTCGAGATGAACCATCGAGTTGAGGAGGAACCACGAGCAAAGCCGTATTGAAACATGAACCTATCTGCGTCAATCTGCGCAATCTGTGGGCACAAGAGGAGTTGGCCTACAGATCACACAGATTGGCGCAGATGAGGAGACAAGAAGACAGGAGAAGGTGAAAAGGAGAAGCGTGTGCCGGAGTACCCTTTGAAGGAAGAGACGTATCGCATCATTGGAGCCTGCTTCGAGGTGTACAACCAGATGGGCTGCGGCTTCACCGAGCCTGTTTACCAGGCGTGTTTTGAGATTGAACTGGGTCTGCAGGATATCCCGGCCCAAGCACAGAAGGAATTGGCTCTGAACTACAAGGGGCACCGTATCGGGAAGGCGTTTGTGCCGGACTTCCTCTGTTTCGGCGAGGT
Organism: Phycisphaerae bacterium; assembly: GCA_012729395.1. Taxonomy (GTDB): domain Bacteria; phylum Planctomycetota; class Phycisphaerae; order UBA1845; family PWPN01; genus JAAYDF01. The sequence continues at coordinate 15,903 of JAAYDF010000299.1, read as the reverse complement.
CATCCATGAGATCAAAGCGGTCTCCGCCCTCGCGGACGAGCATCGGGCACAACTCCTTAACTACCTGAACGCGGCGGAGCTCAAGGTCGGGCTCCTGGTCAACTTCGGGCATCACCCGAAACTCGAATACGAAAGGATCATCGCAGGCAAAGGTGGATCTCGATTATCTGCGTCATCTGTGTGATTTGTGGGTGAAGAAGAGCTGGCCCGCAGATCACACAGATAGACGCAGATGAAGAAAGTGAAAGGATGGCATCGGATGTGCAATGGTCAATGGCCAGTCAATGACGAGACCCGAAACCAGAACCTCCGTTATTCGTCATTCGGGCTTCATTGGTCATTCGGTGTTGGTCATTCAGTCCGAAGATGGCAACAGGAGCCCATATCAATCATCTGCGTCAATCTGGGTGATCTGTGGGCTCGTCCTCTTCTCTCGTGGAAGTCATGATGGCCGTGTCGGGTATCAGTTCGATTGGGGTGTTGGCGGCGATGGTAACGCCGGGGCTGCTGTATGGCGGCGCGGCGGCCATGGCGGTACCGATCCTCATCCACCTGCTCAACCGGCGGCGTTATCGGCGGGTACGCTGGGCGGCCATGGAATTCCTGCTCGACGCCCATCGACAGAACCGGCGGCGGATGCGCGTCGAGGAACTCATCCTGCTCGCGTTACGCTGCCTAGCCATGTTCCTGGTGGGCGTCGTGATCGCCCGCTGGTTCGTCAGGCCCGCCAGCCTGATGGCCACGCTGGGCACCGGCGGGCAGACCGAACGCATCATCATCCTCGACGATTCGTTCAGCATGGCCCTGCAGGTGCACGGGCAGGAAGGTGAAACGGCCCCCGTGGGCCAGGCGACGGTCTTCGGTCGCGGCCGGGCCGCCGTCGAGCGACTCGTGCGCACCTTACGTGAGGAATCGCCCAACGACCCGCTGACCTTCCTGCTGACTTCGCGGCCCGACCAGCCCTTGCGGACCGAGGCCACGGTCGGCGGGATGGACGCCCTCGGCTGGTCGGCGGCCCTGGAGGCTCTGGCCGTCTCGCATCGTGGGGGCAACATGACCCCCGCACTGGCCACGGTGCGCGAGTTGCTCGACGCTCGCTCCGGGGCGACCAGTGCGGCGGTCTATGTAGTCAGCGATTTCCAGCGGTACGAGTGGCCGACCGGCGAGGCCGGCGCGATTGCGGGGCCGGCGTCGGCCCTGGCCGGCTGGGCCGATGAGGCCCGAAGCCTGCAACTCGTCCTCGTCGACGTGGGAGTCGAGGCCCGACGCAACCTGTGCGTGACCTCGATCGAGCCGCAGCAGGCCCAGGCGGTTGTCGGCGTCGAGGCCCGCTACATCGCCCGCGTGGCCAATTACGGGCAAGAGTCGTCGGAGCCCGGCTGGCTGCAAGTATACGTGGGCGACGCAGCCCAGCCGCCGGTAGCCCTGCCCGCGATCGCCTCCCGGGAGTCGATCGAATTGGGCATCGAGGTGACCTTCCCTGCAGAAGGTTCGGAGGTACTGACGGTTGAGCTGCCCGCTGACCCATTGCCGGTGGACAACAGCCGTTGGCGGGCGGTCCCGGTCAGCCGGGCGATGCGCATCCTCATGGTCAATGGCGAGCGATCGGCTGACCCATACAACGACGAGGTCTACCTGCTGACCGTGGCGTTGCGGCCGGAGGGCACGCAGTTCAGCGGCAACGAGGTCATCGTCATCGAGGACAACGAGTTAGCCCAAGCCAACCTCGCCGACTTCCATGTGGTTATGCTGGCCAACGTGTACGGCATCACCGACGAAGCGGCCGAGCATCTCCATCGCTATGTGGCCGACGGCGGCGGGCTGGCGATCTTCGTCGGCGATCAGGTCGATCCGGAGGTCTACGACCGGCTGTTGTTCCGCGACGGTGCGGGCCTGCTTCCCGGCCGACTGGGGGATTGGGTGACCATGCCCGCGGATCAGGCCGGGGTGGGCATCGGCCGGCTGGACGCCGAGCACTCGCTGATGAACCGCTTGGCCGGTGACGGCGTCAATCTGTTCCACCATGCCTTGTTCTGGCGGTACCTCCGCTGCGAGCCGTTGATGGTTGAGCCGGACGCGGCGAGCACGGACGAGGTTGACGAAACGCGACGTTCCGCCCGGGTGCTGGCCGAGCTGGCGGACGTTGACCGCAGCCCGTTGATCGTGGCTCGGCTGTTTGGCCGGGGCAAGGTGGTGCTTTTCACCTCCACAGCGGACAAGGAGTGGAACAACCTGCCGGACCAGCCGGTCTTCGTGGTCTGGGCCCAGGAGCTGGTTCAGTTTCTGGCCAGACCCGCTTCCACGGCGGGCGAAGGGCTGGCTGGCGAACCCATCCGCGTATCGCTGACCCCGGGGCGTTTCCAACCGACCGCGATGCTCAAGCCGCCGACCTTCCCCGCCGAGCCCGCCGTCGACCTGACCCTCCAGCCCGATCCTGAGACCGGCCGGCCTTGGCTGGAATGGGTGCAGACCGAGCATCCGGGTCCCTACCGGTTCGAGCTGACCGACGCGGGCGGCGGCGCGGTGCAGGAAGCGGTGGCCGTCAACCTCGATCCGCTTGAGAGCGACCTGGCCCGGGCGGATCGGGCGACTTTGCTGACCGCAGCGGGAACGATACCAACCAGCTACCTCACCGCCGCGGACCTGCAGGTGCTGCGGGATGAGCAGGCCCGCCGCGAGTTGTGGCCGCTGGTCTGGATCGCACTTTTGGCCGTGCTGATGAGCGAGCAGGGTCTTGCCTGGTACTTCGGGGCCGGGCGGGATCTGCGGGCCCTGTGGCGAGGAACAACGGCATGACCGCCCAAGCACCGATCCTTGCCGCGGACATGATCGAGCGACGGCTCGAGTTCGCCGCGCTGCCTGAAGGCTGGGCCGCGGTCGCGGCGATCATCTTCGGGATCCTGGTGGTGCAGTTCGTATGGCTGCTCTATCGGCGGGAGCGGCGGGCGGGGGCTTCCTGGCGGGCGCGGGCCATCCTGGCCGGTCTTCGCTGCGCGGCTCTCGGCGTCCTGGCCTTGGTCTGGCTCGAACCGATCATCGCCACATACATCCACCGCGAGATCGAGGCCCGCACGATCGTGCTGGTGGACGCGTCGGCGAGCATGGGCTTGCGCGACCGCTACGCCGAGGAAAGGGAGGTGGATCGCGCGGCAGCCTTGGCCAGCCGACTGCCCGGCATCGATCCCGCGCATGCGACCCGGGCGGAACTCGTCGCCGCGGTGCTCGCCGGTGAGCAGTCCGGCCTGCTCCGCCAATTGGCCGAAAGAAACCCAGTAGAACTCTACCAGTTCGGGGATCGGCTGCTGCCCCTGGGCCAGGTGATCCGCGACGGCCGGTTCCAAGTCGCGAAAGACCAAGCCTCGTCGCCCGGCGATCCGGCCAAGCCGCCGGCGTCTGCCAACGAAGGGGCCCCCGTCCGCACCCGTCTCGCTCAGGCGGACGCCCCGGCTACGGACATCGGTCGAGCGGTCCGGCAGGCGGTCGAAGCCCAGGCGGGCCGCCCCATCGCCGCGGTAATGGTGCTCAGCGACGGGCGCTTCAATCGCGGCGAACCGCCGGAGGTCGTCGGTCGATACGCCCGGGCGAAGAAGATCCCCATCTGCGCCGTCGGGGTAGGCGACGCCTCCGAACCGCGCAACGTCGCCGTCACCGCGGTCGAGGCACCGGCCAACGTCTTCGTCAACGACCCCTTCAGCGTCACCGCGCACCTTGCGGCCCAAGGGCTCACCGGCCAGCCACTCACCGTGGAACTCATCGAAGGCGGCACCGCCAACGAACCGGGCCGCCCAATCGCCACGCGATCCGTGAGCGTGGATACCACGGGCCAGGTGCCGCCGGTCGTCTTCACGCACCAACTCGCCGCCGCCGGGCAGATCCGCCTGCAGATACACACCATGGAACTCGAAGGCGAGATGCTCACCGACGACAACCGCAGGGACGTGACCGTGCGGGCCCTGGAGAACAAGATGCGTGTGCTCATGATCGCTGGGGCACCGGCGTGGGAGTACCGCTACGTCAGTCGGCTGCTTGAACGTGACGCCACCGTGGACCTGAGCTGCTGGCTCCAGTCGGCCGACGAGACCGCCCTGCCCGACGGCAATACCCCGCTGCCGCGTTTCCCCCAGACGCGAGAGGATCTGTTCGCCTACGACTGCATCATCCTCATCGATCCCGACCCCGCCGATTTCACCGCGCAGTGGGCGGCGGACGTCGAAGCCATGGTCGCCAACCACGGCAGCGGGCTGCTGTACGTCGCCGGTCGCAAGAACACCCCGCGGTTCATGCGGTCGCCGGAGACCCGCGGCCTGATCGATCTACTGCCGGTGGTGATCGACCCGGGCGACGCGGACTTGATCCTGAACGAACTGGGCCATTTTCAGACCAGCGCCTGGCCTCTGGGCATCCCCCAGCCGGTCGCTGGTCATCCCGTGCTGGCCCTGGCGGACACGCCCGGGGAGAGTCTCCAGGTGTGGGCACAGCTACCCGGCCTGTACTGGCATTACCCTGTTCGCCGACCCAAGCCGGTCGCCACGGTGCTCTGGCGACACACCAACCCGCGGATGCGCGGCAACGACGGCGGGCACGTGCTGCTGGCCAGTCAGTTTGCCGGCGCCGGGCGCAGTGGATTCCTCGCGTCCGACTCCACTTGGCGATGGCGCCCTGCCGGCGAACGCCACTTCAACCGCTTCTGGATCCAGCTTCTGCGGCACTTGGTTGAGGGCAAACTGCTGGCGGGCCAGAAACGCGGATTCATCCAGACCGACCGGGAGCATTACGCGGTCGGCGAGGCGGTGAGCATCGAAGCCCGGCTCATGGACACGCACTATCAGCCCATGCGGCAAGCGGAGGTCGCACTGTCCATCCTGCGGGAGGGCGAGGCGGATGCCACCTTTGCCCTGGAACAGCAGGCGGATCGACCGGGCTGGTATCGCGGACGATGGGTACCCACTCGCACCGGGCTGTATACCCTGGGTGTGGATCTTGCGAGCGAGCCGGGTTCCCCACCGGCAGCCATCCGCCGCGACGTGCGCGTCGGGCAAGCCGACCTTGAGTTCCGCCAAACCACGCTCGATCGCAACGCGTTGCGGTCGCTGGCCTCGCAAACCGAAGAAGGAACGTACCTCGACCTGGACGAGGCCCACCGGCTGGCGGAGCTGATCCCCGGCCGGACGGTCAGCATGGTGCTTGATGGTCAGCAGGTGCGATTGTGGGACCGATGGTGGACGCTGGTGCTGCTCGTCGCCCTGCTCGGGCTGGAGTGGGCTCTGCGAAAGCGGGCGTGCCTGCTGTGAGAGGAAGCCGTATGGACCTGGACACCGCATGCCGCGAGTTTGAACGCCAGGTGCTCCGCCGGCTGCACCGGCTCGCGGTGCGGCTGCGACTGTATGTGCTGCTGGACGGGCTGGCGATGCTGAGCCTCGCGGTGTTGGCGGCGGTGGCGATCACCTTCATGGCGGATCGCGGCTTCCAGTTAACCCGGGATATGCGGGCGACGCAGTTGACTACCCTGCTGCTGGCCCTGGCGGGCTTGGGCTGGTACGGGCTCGTGCGTCCGATGCGTCTGGGATTACCGCCTGCGGCCCTGGCCCTGCTCGTCGAGCGACGTTACCCGGAGCTGCGCAGCCGACTCATCAGCGCGGTCGAGTTCGCCGAGGCCGTCCGGCAGCGGTCCGCAGGTCCGCGAGAAACCTCGCCGACCATGCTCGCCGCTCTGATCGCTCAGGCCGCCCGGGCCGTCGCAGGTATCGACTTTGCCGCGGTTTTGAACCACACCCGTGCCCGCCGACGATTCGCCCTCGCGCTGACCGGTCCCCTGCTGATCATCGCCCTGTGCCTGCTCGCCAAGCCGGCCATGGGCATCTGGTTTGAACGCAATGTCCTTCTGCGGGATGTGGACTGGCCGCAACGCAATCGCCTGGTCATCGAGGGGCTGACCGAAGGGCGCCTCGTCGTCCCACGCGATGACGACCTGACCGTCACCGCCCGCGTCGTAGAGGGCTTCGAGCCCCCCCGCCAGGTATTCATCAGCTTCGAGTCAGCCACGGGCATGAAGGGCCAGGCCCAGATGCCCGCCACGCGGGCCGTAGCGGCCGCCCCCCGACCTCGGCGAGCTCAGCCGAGCCGCGGCGGCCGCCGCCCCGAAACCCCGATGCCCGCCACGCCACCCGTAGCGGCCGCCCCCCGCGGCGGCCGGGGCCCCGAAGAGCCCGCCGGCCTGCCCGCGGATGCCGAGGGCCCGATGGTTGACCAGCCGGTGATCCGCTTCACGCACACCTTCGAGCAAGTGCGCGAGAGCCTCAAGGCCAGCGTCTGGGGCGGCGACGCGCGGACCGATGAGTTCATCATCGAGGTGGTCGACCGGCCGCGCATCAGCGATGTCCACCTCAGCGTCACGCCGCCGGCTTACTCGCGATTGGCCCCGTACGACCTGCGGCCGGGCCAGACCGTGGCCGAGGTCCTCAACGGCAGTCGCGTCGGCTTCCGCGTGCGCACCGATCGCCCGGTCGTCGAGGCGGTGCTGATGCGACAATCGGGCGACGAAACCAACGAACTGGGGCCCGCGCTGCACGACGCGACGCAACCGCTTGGCCGGGAGTTCACCATCTCCGATCAGCCGCCAGCCAGCGCTACCTACCACTTCCAGCTTCTCGATGAACGGGGCCTGTCCAACATCAGCGACCGCGGCCGGCCGGTGCGCGTCTCCGTGCGACTGGTGCCTGACAAACCGCCGGTGGTCAAGCTCACCGCCAAGGGCGTCGGCGAGATGATCGTTCCCCAGGCGGTCTTGCCCGTCGAGGTGGATTGCACAGACAGCTACGGGCTGGCCGGTGCGACCCTGGTCTGTGAACTGCCCGGCAAGGAGGGCCCGCCGCTGGTCGAACCCATCGAGGGCTTCGAGCCCGAGACGAAGGTATTCCAGCGGACGATCGAATGGGTGCCCGCGCGTCGCGGCCTGATCGAGGGCGACCGGCTCATCCTGCGGGCCGAAGCCCTCGACTTTGACGACGTGGCCGGGCCGAACATCGGTCGGTCCAGCGCCCTGGGGCTGCGGGTCGTCAGCCGCGAGGAACTCCTCGCCGAGCTCAGCCGTCGCGAGCAGGAATACCGCCAGGACTTCGAGCGACTGGTCCGCCAGCAGGAGGATCTCTACAGCGAGTTGCTGGCTCGGATGCGGCCCACCTCCCCGGCGCGGCAAGACGATGCCGAGCCCACGTCCGCGCTCGCCCGCCGCCAGCGAGATTACGCCGGGCGGATCAACGGCCTGCGGCTCCAGTTCGAGCAGGTGCTTTCCGAATTGCGGATCAACCAACTGGCCACGCCGGCGGCAGAGGATCGCGTCGGCCGGCGAATCGTGCGTCCGATGGAGAGCCTGCACCGTTCCGACATGCCCGCCGCCGCCGAGCGTATCGAACTCTTCGCCCGCGAGCGAACCGCCGAGACCTTCGCCGATGCTCGCGCCGCCCAGGAGCGGATCCTCGCGATCATGCGGACCGTGCTTGCCGATATGCTCCAATGGGAGGGATTTCAGGAAGCGATCACCCTGCTGCGTGACATCCAGAAACTGCAAAGCGAGATCAGCCGCGAGACGGATCAACGGATCGAGAGCGAACTCTTCGGCCCCAAGCCGTAGCCTTGATCCTGCTCGTAATCCTTGTGCAGGAGCACCAACAGACAAGACGAGCCGTGGACACAAGTCCACGGGTTCCGCGGCTCTTCGTTCAACGTGGATCAGTCGTTGCCCGGCGCGGGGCCGTCGTTTGCCGCAGGCCGAGTGGCTGCGGGTCGCCCTCTCGCCGGGCGGGTAGCGGGGCGTCGTGAGCCGGCCGGTCGCGTCGCGGCCTCGCCGGCGGGTCGGGTGGCTCGGGGCCTGGGGGCACTGGGGGGCGCGAACATCGGCATGTCGTCGCGCTTCTTCTCGACATAGGTCGGCCGCAGCGCCCCCTGCACGCCAACCACCTTGTACTTGCCCACCGCCTCCCCCATGGCCTTCACGTAATTCTCCTGAGCAAGGTACAATCGGATGTTGCGCTCGACACTCTCGAAGGTTCGTTGTCCGGGCTTTCGGCTCTGCGCCTCCAGGACATGATAACCCAGGAGCGTCTCGTGGACCTCGCTGATCTTGCCGGGTTCGAGAGCGAAGGCGAACTCCGCCAAAAAGGGGTTAATCATCAGGTGGCGGGTGAACTCGCCCAACGAGCCTGCCCGTGGCTGCGGGTCGGTCTCGGCAAGACACTGCTCCCAGGTCCGCCGGCCGGACACCAGCTCCTCACGCAGCTTTTCGATCTTGGCACGCTTGACCGCCCGTTGCTCGGCCGTGTCGGTCGGCGAAACCATGATCATCAGTTGGCGAGCGGTCACCGTCGTCCCGTCGAACTCCGGGCGGCGGGTCTCGTAGATCTTCCGCATGGTCGCTTCATCCTCGGTCAGGTCGGTTCCCTGCCGAGTCAGGGCCGCCCTGGCCAGCGCCAACCGCAACCTCTCCCGATAGTCTTGCAGCGTCGATCCGTGCTCCTTGATTCTGCGCAGCAACTCGTCGAAGGAGGCGATTCCCGCAATCCGCATGTCACGATCGATCCTGGCGTCTAATTCAGCATCGGGAATCAAGTCCGGACGGTCGCGCACGTAGAGCTGGAACAGTCGCTGCTCGACCAGACCTCGCAGCACCCTGTCCTTGAGGTGCTCGTAGAGATCCGGATCGGTGCCCTCAAGAGCCTTCTCAAAGTCCGCTTGTGTGACCGTCAGGGTATCGCCGACGCGAACCAGGATCCGCTCCGCCGCGGGCTGGCTGGCCGGCGCCGACGCGGTCGGCTGACTGGCTGACGCCGTTGCGGGTTGCGTACTCGGGGCAGCCGTCGGCCCTACTTCATCGCCTCGGGCCACATCCGTCGCCAAGCCCGCCGCCAGCACCACCGCCGCCATGACCCGCCATCTTAGGTCCGGTATTCTCGCCACGATACCTGTCTCCAGCTTGTGAGGTTGCCGGTCCACCGACCACTCCGCCCGACGCCCGAGCGGTCCCCTGAAAGAGTTGTCGGTCACGCGGCCGGCCCGCGTGAGGAACCGATCTTCGACTCCGTTCCCGCCAGCAGTCGCTGCAAGTTGCTCCTGTGACGGTATACGACCAGCACGGCAATCAGGATCGCAAACACGTACATGGGCCACAATCGATCCAGGCCGCCCCACTGCTCAGCTCGCAAGCGGGCGGCCATCGCGAACACGATAGGAAAGGTCACCGCCCCGACCATCGAGGCCGCCGAGACGTATCGCGTCGCCGCCGCCACCGCTACCCATAAACCCAAAGCCACCAAGCCCGGCACGGTGAAAAACGGATAGATGCCCAACAGGGCACCCAGGGATGTCGCCACGCCCTTGCCGCCTTTGAATCCCAGCCACACCGGAAAAACGTGACCCAGAATAGAAGCCGCCGCCACGCCTACCCACAGCAGATACTGAACGGCGGACACATCTGCCAGGCCTTCTCCACTCGCCACGGGCAGCAGCCACGTACCAGCCACGACCACCGGCAGAAGCCCTTTGAGCACGTCCAAGCCGAAGACCGCCATGCCGAACCCGCGTCCCAGTACCCGCCCGACGTTAGTCGCCCCGATATTGCCGCTGCCCATCGTGCGGACATCGACCCCCTTGAGCCGACCCACCAGCAACCCGAACGGGATCGATCCGCACAGGTAGCCTGCCGCCAGAAACGACGCCCCGAGGGCCAGTTCCACATTCGTCACCGGTATCCTCCCCGACGGCACTCGCCGCTGGCGATCAACTCCTCGTACAAAGCCAGGACCCGTTCCGCGTGAGCCCGCATGCTCACGGGCTCGGTCGTCAGAGGCCCCCAGCGGGCACACTCCCGCCGGTGCTTCTCGTCTGCCAGGCGTTCGATCCGGTCCGCCAGGGCGGCGACATCCTCCGGCGAGTCGATAACGTATCCTTCGCGACCCTCGGTGATCAGCTCGGCCGCACCGTTATACCGCGTGGTGACGGCCGGCAGGCCCGCGGCCATCGCCTCGAGCACCACCCGGCTGCAAGGATCGTAGTAGGTGGGATGCACCAGCACGTCCGCACCATGCAAGAATGCGGGCATGCGCTGAGTGGAGCCAGCAAACAGAACTCGGTCGGCGACGCCCAGTCGCTGAGCCAAGCGGGCGAAGCTCCGCGGGTTGTCGTGCCCGACGATCACCGCGAAGGTGCGATCGGCACGCGATCCATTCACTCGCCCTTGCCGACGCAAAGCCAATGCCTCGATCAACTTCGCCACGCCCTTGAGCTTGAAGTTGTGGGCCACGCACAGCAGCACGAGGTCGTCATCCGCCAACCCGAACTGCAACCGCAGATCCGCCCGCTGGGCCACACGTTCCGCGGCCGGGGTGATGTCCGGATCAACCCCATTGAAGATCCGTCGCACCCGACTGCCGTCCAGCCCGTAGTGCTGCCCCAACTGTCGCGTCACGTAGTCCGAGATGGCGATGACCCAGGGCGATGGCTGCCGTTTGAGCAGTCTGCGCTCCAGACCCGCCACCACTTGGTATTTGAGACTGATCTGCTGGCTCACGCGTTTGAGACTACGGACTCCTCCCCGCGGACGCATCGCGAGGTTGCGTTCCAGCGTCTCGGGCACGGTGCCCCCTCGCGGCTGATACACGTCCGCCGCGACGCAAGGAGTAATGCCGTGCACAATATCAAACGAATGCTCACGAACATATCGGGCCGCCCGACGGGCGAATACCAGTGTCCGGGCACCGCGAAGCGCCCCGTTGGCCCGAATGGGCACAATCCGTAACTCCGGCGTCGAGGGCTGCTGGCTGGTGGTGATCATGTGCACCTCGCAACCCAACCGCGCAAGATGACCGGCGAACTGCACGGTCGAGGTCTCCGCACCGCCGCGCCAGGTCTCCAGCCGCTCGATGACCACCGCCACTTTCATGACACCCGCCAAACCGCGATAGCGGCGGCCCCATCTCATGACGCCGCCGCAACAAGCGCATCAAAACCGCAAGGGCGGCGATTATACTCCGCGGCTGGCCGAAAGATGAAACCGGCGGTTTCCACGCCCCGGTCGCGTGACACATGAGAGGTTCGCCCGACAACGTCGTGTGGCGCTCGCCCGTAGCCCCCCCCTCGAGCGAGCGTCGGCCCATCCCATCCGTGCTCACGAACGCATGGCCAGCGCCACGGCCAGCGACCCGATCGCGGCGATCGCCAGCACCAAGGTCACCACAAAGAGCATGACAAACCGCCGGCCCTGCCGGTCGATGAGCCGGTTCACCTGCTCGGTCTGCTCCTCGGCTTTGGCGTACATCTGCCGGAGGATCTGGGCCTGGGCACCATTGACCTCGCCGACCGAGTGGATGGCGGTCGAGAGCTTCTCCATCGCCTGGGAGGTGACCACGTTCTGCTCACTGACCATGCCGAGCTGCCGGTTGATCCCGGTCAGCGTATCCGTCTGGGCACGGGCGATGCGCGGCACCTCTTCAACGGCGGCGGTCAGTTTATGCGTGCCAGCGTTGGTGGTCTCCAACTGCCCGGCGATGGATTCCAACATGCGGACCTGCTGGCGAGCGATGTCCGGCAAATCGGAGGTCGAACGGGCCAACTGCTCCAGGGCCGAGCAGATGCGATCGGTCTTGACTGTCTGATCGCTGAGGTGCTTCTGGATGTCGCCGACCAGCCGGGCCACCTGCTCATAGCCTTCCTGAAGCTGGGTAAGGGCCTGGTCCCGCTTGCTCCATCGGGTCAGTGCGCCGGGCGGTCGCTCAGCCGCTTCGGAATCAGCCAGGAGGCCGTCCTCGCCGACAGCGGGCAGGCCATGATCGTTGCGGCCCGGCCGGGTTCGCCGAAGACCGTCCGTCAGCCGATGCCACCAGGTTCGCGTCCGGGTCGTTTCCGTCATGCCTGAGTCTCCTTCCAGCAGGACCATGGCGGGGAGTCGTTACTTGCCGCTCGTCGTTCGTTGCGGCGTCGATCGGTCGGCGTTCACGTCAAACCGAATCGCGGCCAACAAGGCCTCGCGATTCTCTTGCCAGCAGGTCCGTCCGCTGGCGTCTCGCGGCAATTCCAGAGTGATCGTGGGGATCTGCTGATCAACACCCGCCCAGCTTCCGAAGCTCCCCGGCGTCGGATACCCCATCGTCGTCAATACGGGATAGCGGTTATGACGGCTCATCTCGACAGCGAGATCATGCGCGGGCCCGTCGTAGTTGTTGCCATGTCGCCCCCGTGCGATCGAGTGGATCGAGATGATCTTCACCGGTCGGATCTCGCGAATCGCGGTCACGACCGCCTGCGTCTCGGGCTCGCTGCCGGCGAACGGCCCACCCGCGAACTTGGCGCCCGGCTTGCTCGGGAAGTTGCGGGCCGGGAGGTTTCGGTTGAGATCCACGTTGCGTCGATTGTGCCTCGTCGCCGCAAGCAGCCCGTCCGGGTTCACCACCGGGACCACCGCCACACGACGATCGCGGGTCAGTTCCGGATGCGCCCGCAGGTGCTCGATCAGACTGCGGGCCACGTCGGCACCGCTGGGTTCGTTGCCGTGAAATGCCCCCAAAATCAGCGTCGTCTCACCTTCCCGCCCGAAGACAGTCATCTCGATCGGCCGGCCGTCTACCGACTGCCCCAAGCGAGTGGTTTGCTCATACCCCCGGATCGCTGCGGGGCGAGCGGGCACCGGCAAGGGCTCGGGCGGAACATAGTAATGTCGCCAATCCGCGGTCGCTCGGTACTGCTCGCGAGGCTTCTGGCAGCCCGGCACTAAGACCAGGGCAGCCAACCATCCAACGGTGGCCAAAGACGCTCCACAACGATGAGGAATCACAGACCTCGCCACGCCCGCAACCTCCCAGTACGCGTGTTGGATGCTTGATCGGCGGGTGGAAGCCTCCATGCTACCTCCATCGGCGAGCGGCGTCGCGGGCCTTGAACCTACCGAAACGCCACGCATGAGACAACAACGTCACTTCCCTGTGTGCGATGTCAAACCTACCATGAATCCAACCGTCGGTCCAGCCGAGGTCGACGTGGAGACCCGCACGCCGTACAATCCACCGCCGCACAAACGGTGATCATCGCGCGGCGTCAACACCGGGTTCACGAAAGGGGGCTACCCTTTGCCAGACCGCGACCAAGCTTCATCCCCGACGGCCGCCACCGCGTGCCCCAACATGCCCTGGGAAGATCGCCCCGCAAGCTGCACCGACGTCGCCTGGCGATACAGCCGTAACCCGGTCATTCCCCGTAACCTCATCCCCCGGGCCAACAGCATCTTCAACAGTGCGGTGGTGCCCTTCAAGGACGGCTTTGCCGGCGTGTTTCGCTGCGATGACCGCTGCCGATACATGCGATTGCACAGCGGCGTCAGTCGCGACGGCCTCGATTGGCAGATCGAGCCCGAGCCCATTCGCTTCGAGGCCGAAGATCCCGAACTCGCCAGATTCATCTACGGCTACGACCCTCGCGTCGTCCGTGTCGAAGACCGCTACTACGTCACCTGGTGCAACGGCTACCACGGGCCCACCATCGGCGTCGCCTGGACCATGGACTTCAAGACTTTTCACCAGCTCGAGAACGCCTTCCTGCCCTACAACCGCAACGGCGTGCTCTTCCCTCGGCGGATCAACGGCCGCTACGCGATGCTCAGTCGGCCCAGCGACACCGGCCACACACCCTTCGGTGACATTTTTTACAGCGAGAGCCCCGACCTGAACTTCTGGGGCCGGCATCGCTACGTCATGGGCAAGAAGGGTGATGGCTGGCAGAGCACCAAGATCGGGGCCGGGCCGATCCCCATCGAGACGCCCGAGGGCTGGCTACTCATCTACCACGGCGTGCTCACCTCGTGCAACGGGTTCGTCTACAGTGCCGGCGTCGCCCTGCTGGATCTCGAACAGCCGTGGAAGGTCCGCTACCGCGGCGAGCCCTACATCCTGTCGCCGCAGACGCCCTACGAGTGCATGGGCGATGTGCCCAACGTGGTCTTCCCCTGCGCCGCCCTGCACGACGCTCCCACCGGCCGCCTTGCCGTCTACTATGGCGCCGCCGACACCGTCACCGGGCTGTTCTTCGCCCGCGTGCCCGAACTACTCGACTTCGTCAGAACTAACGCCATGGCGTGACCGTTCCCAACATGAGAGCCGCCGCAGCCCTTATGGCGAAGCGGCGTTTCATTGTTTGCGGATGGAGGAATCCGGCAGACGGGGTGGGGTATTGGCGGCGTCGCGGATACAATGGCCCAGCACCGCCCGTGCGAGAGGGCTGCGTACCAGAAAGATCGGGACCGCCACAGACGACCTGTGGAGGGATGGAACTTGGTGGGCGAGGACCGTCGGGCCAGCCCGATAGGCCGATGTGCCTCGGCTTGTGGAGAGACAGGTGATGAAAAGCAGACTGACATATGCGAGTGTGTTGACAACGCTGCACGTGCTGCTCGCCAGCTTCTTCATGCCGATGGGGATCATGTACCTGGTCACTGGCGGGCTGTACACGATGGGGATCAGGGGCTCCTATCGGGAAGAACAGCACGACGTGACGGTGGCCAGGGTGCCCGAAGCGGATCTGCCGGCGGTGCTGGCCCTGGCGGCGTCCGAGCTGGACGCCCGTGGCATCACCCACCCCACCGGCGCAGCCCGTATTCAGCGGATTGGAGCCTCGTGGCAGTTTGAATGGACAGGTTCAAACCGTGATGTCGTGCTCCGCCCTACGGACAACCCGTCCGCCATGGCGATGACGGTGAAGAACACTACGCCATACCGGCGATTCGTTCAGTTGCACAAGGCCAAGGGCGGTTGGGGGTTCAAACTTCTGGCGGTAGCTTGGTCGGTGGGCCTGCTGTCCCTGCTGGTCAGCGGGTACCTGCTGGCATGGCGGCCGCCACATCTTCGGCGGATGACGGCTACGGCCACCCTCGCCGGAATCGTGGTCTTCGCGGCGTATGTGTGGTGGGGATGACCCTGCCATGGGCGTGCGTCCGGGTGGCGCGTCCATTTCCAGTCAGCGCCGCAGCCCGCAGTGGCCCGCCCAAGCCGAACGGCGATTCTCCATGGCCAGCCCTGACGATCGAGCAGAATGGCGAATGCCCAGAACCCAATGACCAATCAATGACCAAGTCCGAAACCCGAAACCCCGGCCGCGGCTTCGAACCAGGTTGTTGGTCGCTTATCAGTGTCTATCTGTGTTTATCCATGGTTCGTTTCCGCCCTCCGCGTGGCTCCAAGAAGGTGACGAACCGCCGATACACGCCGATGAACGTCGACAGGACGATGCGTAAGGTGTCTTCTCAGGATCGCGACGTGTCTTGCTGCCGCCGGCCGTAGGCGATGACGCGGACGATATTCAGAGCGAAATGGATGGCCATGAGGATGGGAAGAATGGCCATGATCGGCCCCGGCGTCCCGTAAAGGAACCAAGCCGCCAGACCTCCGAACGCCGCGACGAGTACAATCATCGACAGCAGCGAGCGTCGCCAGTTTTCGAGGTAGGCGATCTCCCAGCCGTTCCACCATTGTACCCATACAAGGCTTTCTGCCTGCACCGGTGCGGCCGGGATCGGCCATCCACACTCCGGGCAGATGCCGGACACGTTGCCGGTCAGATCGTAGCCGCACTGTCCGCAGTGCCCGGAATTCTGGGCGTAGTTCTGCAGCTGCTCCTTGGCTGACGGCTTGCGCCATCCCAAGTAGAGCAGTGCCAGCACAAAGGGACACCACCAGAGCATCATCTCCCAGCGGACGTTGCCGCTGAAGAGCTGCGCCGCCCCGATCATCAGCCCAAGGGCGACGAAGTAGTATAGCACGCCTCTATGAAGCCGCTGCTGCTGACGCGGTGACCACCCACGTCGGGTACGGCGACTCATGACCAAGCCACCAGCCAGAAAGGCAATCACCATGACGCTGCCGACGATAT
>JAAYDF010000298.1 GCA_012729395.1 Phycisphaerae bacterium | reverse complement strand
TGCGTATTCGGCGCGAGGAACAATTGCCGGTCTACGAGCGGCTGGGCGACGTGCGCGAGCGGGCGGTCACCATGGGCAAGATCGCCGACATTCTCGAGCAGCGGGGCGAGACCGACGAGGCCCTGCGCATCCATATTGAGGAGCGGTTGCCGGTGGCGGAGAGAATGGGAGACGTGGAGAGCATTGCCCATATCCGCTTTTGTTGCGCGCAGATCCGTCTCCAACGCGGCGGGCTGGAGAAAGGCGAGAGGCAGACGGTTGTTAATGAGTTGGCGGAGAGTTTTGCTTTGCTCAAGAGGCTCCAGCGGGCCAACGGAGTCGCGGCTGTGGGCCCGCTACTCGGGCAGTGTCTGGCGGCTGTCGGCGAGGTGGACGAGGCCCTCGCGGTTCTGGACGAGTCGGCGGACGCGTTCGAGAGGCTCAAGCTGTTGGACCAGGCAGGCCAGGTGCGCGAATTGCAGAAGGTCATCAGGGAGAGAGCCGGATAACCCTCCGCACAACGGGCGGGAAGAAGCGCTAGGCGAACGGGGACGAACGCCAGGCTAAGAAAATGGTGTCAGGATGATTTTTGGCGGGGCTAGGGGGCAGTTATGGTGGCCCCCATAGCGTTTCCCGAACCACCGTAGCGGTCGCCCCCTGTGGCGACCGGCGTATTCTCTGCAAATTCGCCGGCCGCCACAGGGGGCAGCCGCTACGCCATGACGCGGACTGCTCTAGCCCCGCCGAAAAATCATCCTGACACCATTTTCCCATGTTAAACCCGCTCGAAAGGCTCAAACAGGCGTTTGTACTCGTCCTGGGCGAAGCGGTCGGTCATGCCCGCGATGTAGTCGCAGATGACGCGGTGGGCGCCTTGGTCGGCGATGCGCGCGGCGAAACGCGGAGGCAGCAGACGCGGCTCGCCCAGGTAGGCCTCGAACAGGCGGCGGATGAACCGGGCGGCCTTGGTGTCCATGCGGATCAGGCGACCATGTCGATAGACCCGTTCGTGCAGGAATGCTTCCAGCTCGGCGACGCGCGAGGCCATGGGCTCAGCGAAGGCGAGCAGTTCCCGCCGGCAGGCACGCACGTCGTCGATGGTCTGAACCTTGGCCGAGGCGATGCGGCGGCGCGACTCGTGCACAATGTCGTTGAGCATCACAGTCTCAAGATGATCGAGGATCGGTCGGCGAATCGCGGCCAGCGGCAACTTGGGATAGGTGCGTCGGGGTTCCTCGGCAGCCTCATGCCAGAGGGCGATGTTGGCAAGGTCCGCTTCAGTGATCAGTTGGGCCCCGATGGCGTCCTCGAGATCGTGGCAGTCATACGCCAGCCGATCCGCCAGGTTGGCAATCTGGCCCTCGATCGGGGCGTGCGAGCCGTCGGCCAGGGGGTGGCCGCCCGGCCGATCGTACAGCGTGCAATGCTTGGCCAGCGACTCGCGGACTTCGTATGTAGCGTTGAGTCCCCGGAAGGCCGGGTAGGGGTGCTCGAGATACTCGATGACCCGCAGCGACTGGGCGTTGTGCTCGAATCCGCCGTGGTCCTGCATCAGCTCGGCCAGGGTCTTCTCCCCGGCATGGCCGAACGGCGGATGCCCCACGTCATGTGTCAGGGCGATCAGCTCGCCAACGGCCACGTTGACGCGCAGGGCGGTGCAAAGGCGGCGGGCGATGCTGGCTACTTCCAGCGTATGAGTCAGCCGGGTGCGAAAATGGTCGTGTTCGCCGACGACGAACACCTGCGTCTTGTATTCGAGACGGCGAAAGGCGGCCGAGTGCAGTACGCGTTGGCGGTCGATCGCGAACGGGTCTACGTTGCGCGGAAAGGTCTCCGCATGCTCGCGGCCGCGGCTGTTAGTGCCGCTGGCGGCGTAGGGTTTCAGCGTCTGGTTACTCTCGGCCATGACAGGCGAAAACACTCATCGCACCGTCCCACGCGGGTGAGGCGAGGACGGACTCGGCCGCTGGTTCAGGTTGATCCTATGGCGTGTCACACCCCACGGGCGATGCGGAGGACGCGAGTTTTCACGCACCCTGCGCTCACAGAGCAGTGCCACACGTCGCATTGCCACACACCCAACGGAAGCACCCATCTCCCCGCCACTCAGTACTCATCACTCACGCACTCCCTCGCACCGGCGCTAGGCCCAGTTCGGCTGCCGCGGTGCGCATCTGCTCGCAGAGGGCTTCGATGCTTTGCGAGATGACCCGGGCATTGCCCATGACGGCCATGAAATTGGTGTCGCCTTCCCAGCGGGGCACGATGTGCAGAT
Source organism: Phycisphaerae bacterium (assembly GCA_012729395.1). Lineage (GTDB taxonomy): Bacteria > Planctomycetota > Phycisphaerae > UBA1845 > PWPN01 > JAAYDF01. The sequence goes on along the minus strand of JAAYDF010000298.1, from coordinate 3,129 downwards.
GCAGATGGCCAGGCAGGCCGGCCCCGGCGCAGCGGCCGAAGTTCAGCCCGACGTTGAAGCCCTGCGGTGAGATGGTTTTGCGCAGCAGACGCTGGGCGTCCCTGGTCTGGCGCATCAACTCCGTCAGCGTCTCGTCGTCGAGTTCCTCAAGGTCGGCATGGTGACCAAGCGGGGCGATGAGCAGGTGCCCGTTGTTGTAGGGGAAGGCGTTGAACACTGTGAGGGTATGGGCGGTTCGCCAGATCACGCGGTTTGCGTGGTCCTGGTCGGGATTGGCGGCATAGCGGCACAGAAAGCAGCCGCCCTCGCGATCAACGTTGAGGGAATGGATGTACTCCATGCGCCACGGTGCCCACAGGTTCTGGTTGGTCTCGGCCATAGCTTGGGGGTGAGTCTACCGGCGGCAGGCGCACGGGGCAAGCGGTTGCATCCGGTCCGGGATGTGCTAGACTTCCACACCATGATGATCTTGAAGAAGCTCCATGCACAACCGGTTGCGTCGCGGAGTCGCTCGACGGTGCGGGGTGGGCTGGTTACGCGCCTGGCCTGTCTCGCTTTAGTTGCCCTGCTGGTGCCCGCCTGTCGGGATAAGGTCTCGGTTCCACCTGTAGAGGTCAAAGTTGTCGAGGCCTACGGTGTGCGGCTCGATGAGTCGGCCACCCCCGAGCAGGTGACATACGTCCTCCTGCGGTCGCTGCGGGATGACTTCGAAGCGGCCCAAGCCCACGATCACGATCGTCAGCGGCAGGCCTTCGAGCTGACGTTCTCCCTGGCCGCCTTTAGCACCATTGAAAAGCAGATTCGCGGAGCGGGCAGCAGCGGCGCCGGATCACGAAGTGGCGGCCCGGACGAGACCGACGCTCAGAAGCTGTACAACGTGATCTATCACTGGGCGCCGATCGTCAGCCATTACGTCCGCAGCTTCGACGAAGATGCGGCAGCGATGATGGCCCGCATGAAAGTGTTTCCCGTGGCGGGCGAGCCGGAGCAGATGCGCATTTATCTGGATGTGGCTCATGATCCCGCGAACGCGGACCCTGACGCACGCGGCCCTGCGGTAGTGGACATCCGCGTGGCAAAGGAGAAGAGCTCGGCCGGCTCGGAGACGTATTGGCGCGTCGCCAGAGTGGCTTTCGTTGGGCCCAAGACTGCAGAGGCGGCGAGACAAAAGAGCGGCGAGTCAGGCAAGGCACAAGAGTAGAACGAGGTGAAAGGGAGGATCTTCACCCAATAGCTACGGACGGGCTTGTCTTCTTGCCATGGAATCCGATCTGAACATTGCCCAGAAGTCCGCGTTGCTGCCCATCGGGGAGATTGCCGGCCGGCTTGGTCTGCGCGAAGACGAGCTGGAATCCTACGGCAGGTACAAGGCCAAAGTCCGTCTCGATGCCATCAAGCGCCTTGGCGACGAGCGTTTCGGCAAGTACGTCGTCGTGACCGGCATCACGCCGACACCCTTGGGTGAGGGCAAGACGGTCACGACCGTAGGCTTGGCCCAGGGCTTGGCCAAGCTGGGTAAGCGGGCGGCCTGCTGCATCCGTCAACCCTCCATGGGCCCGGTATTCGGCATCAAGGGCGGTGCGGCCGGCGGCGGCTATGCCCAAGTCCTCCCCATGGCGGATCTCAACCTCCACCTGACCGGCGACATGCACGCCGTCGGGAGTGCCCACGCACTGCTGAGTGCCTTGATTGATACGCTGATGGTCAAGGGCAATCCCGGTCGGCTGGACCCGATGAAGGTCGTCTGGCGCCGGTGCGTCGATATGAACGACGCCGCCCTGCGCGACATTGTCATCGGATTGGGCGGGCATGGGTTCCCCCGCGAGACAGGCTTCGATCTCACCTCCGCCAGCGAGGTCATGGCCGTCCTGGCCCTGGCTACTTCGCTCAAAGACCTTCGCCAGCGGCTGGGACGCATCGTGATCGGGTACACGCACCAGGATATCCCGGTGTTTGCGGAAGCGATCCACGCGGCCGGGGCGATGACCGCTCTGTTGCGGGATGCGCTGATGCCGAACCTGTTGCAGACCATCGAGCATGTGCCCGCCTTCGTGCACGCGGGACCGTTCGCCAACATCGCCCACGGCAACAGCTCCGTCCTGGCCGATGAGGTCGCCCTGCGTTGTGCCGATTACGTGGTGACCGAGGCGGGCTTCGGCGCCGACATGGGCTTCGAGAAGTTCTGCCATATCAAGTGCCGCACCTCCGGCCGCCAGCCGAGCGTGGCGGTTCTGGTCGTAACGGTGCGGGCGATCAAGGCGCATAGCGGCCGGTTCCGCGTAATACCGGGTCGCCCCATGGATTCGCGGATCAACGAGCCCGATGTCGAGGCGGTTCGCCAGGGCTTGCCCAACATGGTCAAGCATCTGGAGAACATCGCCCGATTCAATCTGCCCTGTGTCGTGGCAATCAACCGATTCCCGACGGATACGGACGAGGAGCTGGCGGCTGTGGCGGACGCGGCCCGTGAAGCGGGGGCATTCGAGGTGGCTCTGAGTGAAGTCCACACCCGGGGCGGCGATGGCGGTCAAGCCCTGGCCGAGGCGGTCGTGAGGGCCGCTGAAACGCCGGCGGCCAAGCCCTTCCGCCTGCTCTACGAGCTCAAAACGCCAATTAAAGCCAAAATTGAAACCATCGCTCGCGAGATCTACGGGGCGGACGGTGTGACCTATGAGGCGGCGGCCAACGCCGCGGCGGAAACCCTGACCCGGCTGGGTTTTGACAAACTGCCTATCTGCATGGCCAAGACCCAGTACTCCCTGTCCCACGACCCTGCTAGGAAAGGCCGGCCAACGGGCTTCGTCCTTCCAGTCCGCGATATCCGCTTGGCGGGCGGAGCGGGCTTCCTGACCCCGCTGGTGGGCACGATCCAGACCATGCCGGCGTTCGGCCGTCATCCGGCAGCTCTGGATATGGATATCGACGATGAGGGCCGGGTTATCGGCCTGTTCTGACGTACTGACCGAGAACGCGGACGGCCGGCGAGGTTCCTTTTCGGGAATCCGGCAGTCACGGCGTATGTTATTCGCCTCCGGGTTGCCATGTCAGCTCCTGATGCGCGGCTTTTGCCAGACTGTGGGTATAATGAAGAATCAGGAGAATACTGATACCGAGTTCAGCAAGGGCGGT
>JAAYDF010000297.1 GCA_012729395.1 Phycisphaerae bacterium | reverse complement strand
CAAGTTGCCAAAGGCGAAGTATCGAGGGTGGCATGGGTCGGTACTCCGACCCGTGGCCCAATGCGGACAGCCACTGGTCTGGGTACAGACCAGTGCCACCCAGTGCCCCTGAAATTCGGATGCACCCGGATCCGCCCCGAAAGGATCCGGCCATCCCGACGGTCACCCCTCCCGCTGCACCGAGCGCCCCGCGACAACCAAGGCCGGGAAGAGTGACGCCGGGCACCTCAACGATCTCCCCCGGCGGGCACGGCGGGGGTTGTGACCAGTAGCCCTCCCCATTAGGCTAGTCGCGAGTCGCACGTGAGAAGTGGGTGGGCCGTGCGTGGCCAAGCCGAGCGCGAGGCCGCGGCCCACACGAAACGAATGCCGGACGGCCGCTCCTTCGCGCCCATCGTTCGCAGGAGTCGGGCACACGCAATGGCCCCTTTCCGGCCAACCGCAAAGGTGGGTGAACGAATGCAGGATGCGAGAGTCGATAAGCTGGCGAAGGTCTTGGTGGGCTACTCCGTGGGCGTCAGGCGGAACGACTTGGTCCGCATCTCCGCCTCCCTGGTGGCCATGCCGTTGGTACGGGCGGTCTATCGCGAAGTGCTCGAGGCCGGCGGCCACCCACTCCTGAGAATCACCGACGACCAGTGCCAGGATATCTTCTACGAGCTCGCCGACCGCCACCAGCTCCGCTACGTCAACCCGCTGGCCCTCAACGAAATCGAGACCGTCGACTGCACCATCGGCGTCTGGGCCGAGGAGAACACCAAATCACTCAGCCGCGTTGCCCCCCAACGCCAAGCGACCGTCAGCCAGGCCCGCCGACCAATCATGGACACCTTCCTCAAGCGGGCCGCCAAGAAAGGCAAAGGACGACTCCGCTGGACGGGTACCCAGTTCCCCTGTCCAGCCGCAGCTCAGGACGCGGAGATGTCCCTCGCACAGTACGAAGCCTTCGTGTACACCGCGGGCTTGCTGCACCATGCCGACCCGGCCACCGAATGGCGCAAGATCAGCGTCCGCCAGAAGCGAGTGGCCGATCACCTCAACCGTTGCCGCGAGGTGCGTTTCCGCACACCTCAGGGCACCGACCTTCGCGTCGGCGTCCGCGGCCGGCGATGGCTCAACTGCGACGGGCACGAGAACTTCCCCGACGGCGAGATCTTCACCGGCCCCATCGAGGACGCCACCGAGGGCGTGGTCTGCTTCAGCTTCCCAGCGGTGCACGGCGGGCGTGAGGTGCACGACATCCGCCTGCAATTCAAGGCCGGCCGGGTGGTCGACGCCTCCGCATCCAAGGGCGAGGAGTTTCTGCACCGCATGCTCGATCAGGACGCCGGCGCTCGGGCACTCGGCGAAATCGCGATCGGCACGAATTACGCGATCCAGCAGTACACCCGCAATACGCTGTTCGACGAGAAGATCGGCGGCACGTTCCACGCCGCGATCGGGGCCGCGTACCCGGAATCCGGCGGCAAGAACGTCAGCGGCCTGCACTGGGACATGGTCTGCGACCTCCGCCAAGGCGGCGTGATCGAGGCCGACGGCAAGATCATCAACCGCAACGGCCGCTTCCTGCGCGCCGATTGGCCTCAACCCGTGCGACGCCGACCGTAGCTCCCGCCGCCTGGACACCCGGCAGCCGAGATTCCAAGCCCGACGAAGCCCACACGGAATTGGCGATTGGAAATTGGAGATCGCAGATGGGCAATCGGGAATCCAAAATCGGAAAGGGGGGATCGCAAATCGGAAATCGCAGAGGGGCAATCGGGAATGGGCGATGAAAACTGGGAATCGGGAATCGGAAGCCGGAAATGGAAACCGGGAATGGAACACGGGAGATGAAAACCGGAAACCTGGACATTTGAAGATTGAAGATCCAGGAACAAAAACTTAGGATTGAAGACGAGACACCAGCAGGTCAGGCATTAACCAGTGGGAATCGAGAACGAGGGCACGAACCCCACGAGCCGGGGGACGACAGTCCCCGGTTGATACGACGCCCATCAGGAGTAACGCCACATGTCCCATATCGCACCCGGATTATGGTTGATGCTGGCCGGAACTACCTTGATCGCCGCCCGACCGACGCTGGGGCAATCAGCCCACCATGGGGTGGCACCGTCGTTCGGACAGCCCCAACTGACCGAGGGCGTCCAGGCGTCGCCGACCTCCCCCGCTATCCCGCAAGCGATCGCCTCCGCTCGGCCGGGCGTCGCCTCGCGCATCCCGGTCAACCAACGAACCGCCGCGGTCACCTTGACCGCCGAAGATCAGGTTCCTCTCGCTGGCGTGTACCTTTCTTCATCCAGCACGACAGGACAACCCCAACCGATGGCCATCCTCATTCACGGCGCACACAGCGATCACACAACATGGGATGCTGCCCTCGGACCGCTGGCCGACGCCGGCTTCGCCGTCCTGGCGATCGACCTGCGTGGCCACGGCCGGAGTGCAACCGAGCAAGTGCCCCAAGCCGACGGGGCCACCTTCCGGCAGATGTACAAGGATGTATCGGCCGCCTATCTGTGGCTGCGCGATCAGCCCAACGCCGACCCCACCCGCTTCGTACTGGTGGCTGCTGGTGCGGGGTGCGGCATCGCTTTGGATTACACGCGGCGCGACCGGTCGGTCGATGGCGTGATTCTGCTGTCACCGGGCACCGACACCGTCGGACCGGACCTCACCGTCGCCGCGGCCAAGTGCGGCCCTCGCCCGCTGCTCATGCTCATCAGTGAGCCGGAGCAGCCACTCGCCGACAGGGTGAAAGCCGCCGCTCCGCAAACCCAGGTCACTCGGCTCGCGGCGCGGCCAGACCCATCCGCGACCAATCCGCGGGCCTCAAACCTGCTCGGCCGAATCCCCGGCATCGAGAAAACCATCGTGGACGCCGCCCTTCGGTTTGCCGGCCCTCCCGCGACCGCCCCCATGGTGACCAGCACGCGCGGCCAGACCTACTACGCACCGAATACCAACTACGCCCGCTCCCTGCGCCCCGCCAACCTGCGATGGCTCAGTTCCCCCGCCGAAGCCGAGGCCCGCGGCCTACACCCGCCCCAGTCGGTCCTCCAGCAACAGGGAGCAACCGAAGAGGACGATGAACCCGGCAGGCCCTGACACGTGCTCCGCCGCGCGCAGCTCGCTCGCCGCGAGTCTCTCTCACTCTGGGACAGGCATACCCGCCGGCCAGTCGAACAGGCTATCAGGAATAGACCCCGCCGTATCGAGATAAACGTGCAAAGTGCGATCGCCGGACTCAAACCGCTTCCCGCCTCGGAGCCCGGTGAAGGTCATCCGCAGCGTTCGCGGATACCAGTGGCCCTCCGGAGTCTGGCCGGCGTCGATGATCTCGACGACTTGATCGTACTCCCTCATCCACGTCGGCATCTTCTCGCCCTCGTCGGCTTGCGGCTCGTCCCGCTGCCAGTCGAGGTCGTCCCCCCAGGGCCGCCCTTGTCGTACATGATGCTCATGACGGACACACAGATAGTCGCGGGCCGGGTCAATCCACAGAACCCACAGCTCGGCGCCGACGCTCGACTTGGTCAAGGCCCGAAGGCGGTCGACGACACCCGCCCAAGTCACCCCGTCGGGTTGGGACGCCCGCGGCCACAACCCGACGGCCAGCAAGATCACCGCTGCCAACAACGCCTGTTTCTCCTCATCGAGCCGGCCATCCCAGGCCCGCTCAGCGACTTGAGCCGGTGATATGACACCAACCTTCACTGGCCGACGCCGAAGCCACTGAATACCCTGACGCCTCGCTATCCGAAGAGGCCAAGGCCCGAACATGGCCCCGTCTCGCAAGGTCGCCAGCTTGGTGAACGCCGCTACGAAGCTGTCCTGGGCCACATCCTCGGCCGTGTGGCGGTCCCGAGCAACCACCAACGCACAGGCCCGCACCGCGCGCTCGTAACGACGTACCAGGTCCGAGAACGCTTCCCGATCGCCGGCAAGAACTGCATCCACCAATTGGGCATCCGACGGTATCCGCCGGGCACTCCTTATGTGATCTCAGTTGTATAGAGGCGCCGGAGGACCGAAGTGTGACAGCCCCGGCACATTTGTCCGTGGCGCCGGTATGGCCGGCGTGAGTGGTCAGTCCTCGGTCGGCAGTCTGGTGCCCGGAGAAGGAAGGGGCGGAGCCGCTTGCGAAACCTCTGGATCGCCTCGGCCGCCAAACGGATTCCCCACCACCAGCCAGTAGCCCACGCTCATCGCCAAGGTCACCGCCGCCAGCCCGTACATCTCCGCCGGCGTCGATTCCTGCATGTCCATGATGATCACCTTACGGGCAATGGCCATCAACGCCGTGGCCATCACGATCTTGATGTGAATCACGTCGTCCCGCAGGTAAATCGTGATGTTGACGAAGATCTCGATGGCGATCAGCACCGCCATGAACGCCCCGAAGGTCCCCAAAATGTCGCGGATCTCCAGCAGCAGAAACGGCGGTGCCATCAGCCGTTGATAAAGAACCCAGACGACGTCGATCACCCCCATCAAAATCACGAAGGCCATCAGCACGGCCAGACCGCGAACGGCAAAGCGGATCACGGTCAGCAGGCGTTGGGTGAAACCATCCGCGGGAAAACCGTGTTGCGGGCTCACAGGATGAGACATGCCATCCTCGCTCTACGGGGCGTCGCCCTGGGCCGATATGCACCAGCATCGCCACGGACACCTAGGACCTGAAATCCACGGCCGATCGTCAGCTCGTCCGAAAATCGGCCCACACACTCCGACCGAACTCCCCGCATCTTAGCCCCCCGCCATCCGGCAGACCAGAAGCCTCCCCCCTTCGATACAGAAGAACCGCGGTAGGGAAGACGGTGTCCATCGGCTGCAATCCAGCTTCGAAAGGCCAGGTTCCCCCCTTCTTCCGTCCGTAACACATTAATGTCACCTCGGCTGAAATATCCAATCTCCGCCTCCCGATCATCAAACCAATCCCCGACACCCGCCGTATGATCTCTTGCGAAGGCTGGGTGCGGGGGGATGCCGTCGGGGTCATGGGCAGCGTTCCCGCAAAGCGGGTGCGAGCGAGGGATCTCGCACCCCCCAGCCTTCGCTTTCCTATGGGTGTCGCCCGGGCCGATGGCTTCGGTTACAATGGCTCGCCCGCGTCACCGGGCGAGGAAACCGAGCCCGCAACGGGAAGGCGAAACCGCCGGGTCGTATCCCCGGCCGAACGGTCGATTTCGGCAACGCCCCACAGGGCACAAAGGACGCTCACGCAGAATCCAGCCATGGCACACGATCATCTGAAAAACTCAATCGAGGCCCAGACCGGGCGATCCAGCCTCCTGCTCATCGCGACGTTCATGGGTGGGTTGCTCGTCCTCAACTCCTTCCTGGCGGAGTGGATCTTCAACCAGCCCGAGTACTCCGCCGCGTTTGCCCTGGCGGGGGCCATCCTCTTGGGTACGCCTCTGGTCATCCACTCGCTCAAGCACTTGTGGCATGGTCACATGCACATGGACGAGCTGGTCGCCATGGCGATCGTGGCCGCCATCGCCATCGAGAAATACCAGGAGGCAGGCGTCATCGCTTTCTTCATGATCATCTCCACGCTGATCGAGACGCGAACCGCCCTGGGTGCCCGCGCGTCCATCCATTCGCTGCTCAAGCTCACCCCCACCCGGGCCCATCGAGTCCTGCCCGACGGGACCGAAGACGAGGTGGAAGCCCGCCTGCTGCAGCCCGGCGAGGTCATCCGCGTGCGGCCCGGCGACAATATCCCCGCCGACGGCGTCATCGTGGCCGGCGAGTCCACCGTCAACCAGGCGAGCATCACCGGCGAATCACTGCCGGTCGACAAAACCGGCGGCGACGAGGTCTTCGGCGGGACCACCAACCTGACCGGGTCGATGGACATTCGGGTCACCAAGGCCGGCGGCGAAACCACGCTCGGCCGAGTCCAGGAGTTGATCCTCGAGGCCGAACGAACCCGCATCCCGTTGATGCGGCTCATCGACCAGTACGCCTCCTGGTACACACCGACCATCCTCATGCTGGCCGGCATCGTGCTCTTCTTCAAAGCCCAGGACGATGGCATGACCCGCGCGATCACCATGCTCGTGGTGGCCTGCCCGTGTGCCTTGGTGCTCGCCACGCCGACCGCCATGGTGGCCGCCCTGTCCTGTGCCGCACGACTCGGCATCCTGATCAAGAACGTGGTCACCCTCGAAGGAGCCCGCAACCTGACGGCCGTGGTCTTCGACAAAACCGGCACGCTGACCACCGGCGAATTGTCGGTCACCCAGATGCGACCAGGCCCCAGCGTGGACGGCACCGACCTGCTCCGCTTGGCCGCCTCCGCCGATCAACTCTCCAAGCACCCCGGGGCCAAAGCCCTCGTGGCTGTCGCCCGCAAGGCCAAGCTCCAGCTCGTTCGCCCCGATCAATTCGAAGAGGCCTCCGGTAAAGGTGTGTCCGCGGTCGTCGACGGGCAGCAAATCCTCGTCGGCCGCAGCACTTGGCTCGCCGATCGCGGAGTGGACCTGAGCCTGATGAACGACCCCAAGTACAAAGAGCCGGAGGGCCTGAGCGTGCTCTACGTGGCCCGGGCCGGTCAACTCATCGGCTGGATCGGGCTTGAAGACCGCACCCGCGACGAGGCCCGCGAGGCCATCGACGAACTCCGCGAGCTCGGCGTCCGCAGCCTGATCATGGTCACCGGCGACAAGTGGTCCGTCGCCAAGCGGGTCGCCGCCGAGATGGGCTGCACCGACGTGCAGGCCGAGGTGCTGCCCGCCCAGAAACTCAGCATCGTCGATGAACTCAAGTCCAAGCGGCATCGCGTAGCGGTGATCGGCGACGGCGTCAACGACGCCCCAGCCCTCGCGGCCGGCGATTTCGGCATCGCCATGGGCGCCGCCGGCAGCGACGTGGCCATCAACTCCGCCAGCATCGCCCTGATGAACAACGACCTCCGCCGGCTGCCGTTCCTCATCCGCCTGTCCCGCGCTTCAACCCGGGTGATTTGGCAGAACCTGCTCTTCGGCGTGACCTTCATCGTCGTGCTGCTGGTGCTCGGGGCCACGGGCCGGATCAACCCCATGGTCGCCGCCTTCCTGCACATGGTCTCCAGCGCCGTGGTGATCTTCAACTCCGCCCGCTTGGTCCGCTTCGGCGAGCACCTTGAGGGTCATGCGCTGACCGCGACGCCGTCGGCCACAGCATCGGCGCCAATCGCATCGGCCGAAACCCAGCCCCTCCCCGCCCCCATGCCTGCGTGAGGTCGCGGAAGCTCATCGATCACGAAGCACGCCGGGAAGGCAAGCGGCCACTTCGCCCGACGTACCCCATGAGGCATTGCGCTCTTCGCTGCCTTCTGTTTCTGCGCTCGTGAGATACAATGTCTGCGCATTCGAGGAGGCAATCGTATGAACCGGGTGATCAAGTCGCGGCGACCGGATGCCAGTACCGGGCGGGTTCTCGCTTGTTTGCTTGGTATCATGGTGTTGACGGCAACGGGCGCGGTGGGGGCGGAGCCGGCGCCCAAGCCGAACTACGATGAGGACAAGGTTCCCGTGTACACGCTGCCCGATCCGCTGGCGATGGCCGACGGCACCAAGGTGACCGATGCCCAGACGTGGCGAACGCGACGGCGGGCCGAGATTCTGCGGCTGTTCGAGACACACGTCTACGGCCGATCGCCCGGCCGGCCAACGAACATGAGCTTCGAAATGTTCGATCTCGACCGCCAGGCTCTCAACGGACAAGCCACCCGCAAGCAGATCACCGTGCGTTTCGCCCCAGGCAACGATGCCCCCAGCATGGACATCCTTCTCTACCTGCCCAACAAGACCGATCGCCCGGTGCCGGTGTTCCTCATCCTCAACTTCTTCGGCAACCACACAATCCACGCCGACCCGGGCATCCGCCTGTCACAGCGATGGATGCGGTCGACCGGCCAAGGTGTGGTGAACGATCGGGCGACCGAGGCATCACGCGGCACGCGGCAGAGCCGCTTCCCCATCGAGCGAATCCTGGCTCGCGGCTACGGCCTGGCCACCATCTACTACGGCGACCTCGATCCGGACTTCGACGACGGCTTCAAGAACGGCGTGCATCCACTGTTCGACGCGCCGACGGACGGCAAGCGGCCGGCCGATACCTGGGGAGCGATCGGCGCCTGGGCCTGGGGCCTGAGCCGGGCGGTAGATTGCTTCGAGGGCGATCCGGACATCGACGCCCGGCAGGTGGCGGTGGTGGGTCATTCACGGCTGGGCAAGACCGCCCTGTGGGCCGGCGCCCAGGACGAGCGTTTCGCCATCAGCATCTCCAACAACTCCGGTTGCGGTGGAGCCGCCCTCAGCCGACGGCAGTATGGCGAAACCGTGCGGGCGATCAACGACCGCTTCCCGCATTGGTTCTGCGGCAACTTCAAGCAGTACAACGACCGCGAGGGCGAGCTGCCCATCGATCAGCACATGCTCATTGCCTTGATCGCTCCGCGACCCGTGTACATCGCCAGCGCGACCGAGGACCGCTGGGCCGACCCGCTCGGCGAGTTCCTGGCCGCCAAGCACGCCCACCCCGTCTACCGCCTGCTGGGCACCGAAGGCCTGCCCGCCGAGCAGATGCCCGGACCCGGCCAGCCCATCCACGGCACCATCGGCTACCACCTGCGCACCGGTAAACACGACCTCACACCCGAGGATTGGGAACACTACCTCAACTTCGCGGACAAACACCTACGCAAGTCAGCACCATAGCAGACACCCGGGCACAACTCGCCGGCCCGGCCCGCTATAATCGAAGTACTATGAAATCCGGCGCACTGGACCATCTCATCCTGGTCGTCGTGGGCGCCTCCCTGCGAGGCGAGATGATGGATCGCCCACTGGGCTACCGCATCGCCGATGAAATCCGCCAACGGCTCGGCAAAACCTCGCTTTGGCAAACCCTGGTCATCAGCGACGTGCTCTACCTCAACGACCAGCGATTGACGTGCCTGCCCACCGTCAGCATCGGCGGGCCCGGCGTCAACAACCTGGCCGGCGTGCTGTACCGCGAACTATCCCCGGTCCTCACCGTCGACGGCGTGCTCGTCGTCCAGATGGACCCCGACCAGCAAGACCATCGATGCAGCCTCTGGGGCATGAACCACGAACAGACCGTCGAGGCACTCGAACTGTTCCTCAAGCTCGGCCACCTCGACCATTTCCTGGCCGGCGTCACTGGACAGACCCAAGTCAAATAGCCGGCAAGGCTTGGGTTGCGAGCCGGTCGACGGTACCATACCGCGATCATGGATATTCAACAGCGAATCGCCAAGGTCCTGGCCCGCGAGGCGGCCGCGATTACCGCGGTGAAGGTCACACCGGCCTTCGAGGCAGCGGTGCGGGCCCTGTACGACTGCCGAGGCAAGGTCCTGACCACCGGCATGGGCAAGGCCGGCCATGTGGCCCACAAATGTGCAGCCACCCTCTGCTCGACGGGCACGCCGGCCGCCTACATCCACCCCGGCGAGGCGGCCCACGGCGATCTCGGCATCGTCGGCCCCGAAGACGCCATCATCGCCTTCTCAACCAGCGGCAAAACCATCGAAATCATCGAGATGCTCCAACTCGGGCGGCACCTCGGGCTCGCCACAATCATCGGCATCACCTCGCATCCCGATTCCCAACTCCGCGAGTTGGCCGACATCCTCCTCGATATGGGGGTCATTGAGGAACCGTGCCCGCTCGGCCTGACGCCTTCAGCCAGCATCGCCGTCATGCTCGCCATCGGAGACGCCCTCGCCCTCACGCTCATGGAACTCAAGGGCGTCACCCGGCACGACTACGGCCTCCGCCATCACGGCGGCTACCTCGGCCGCAAAGCCCGTACCAACAACGTGTGAGCGCACAGAACACCGGCACTGCCGTCAAAGCCTTGGCCGTTCAGAGCCGCGCCGGCAGCAAGCGGTTCCTTCGCCCGTCGAGCCAACGGCTGCCTTGCGTCGCGTGACTATCGCGTGGCCTTGCCCTTGTGGGCCGGCGGACGCTTGCGCCGCGTCGTGGTCGACGCCGCCGCGGAAGTCACCGATCGAGGCGCGGCCACTTTCCGCGAGGGTCGCTGCCCGGCCCGGACACGCAGGTTGTCCAGCACGTTCATGAAGTTGATGTACGAGTCATACGGCGATTCGTACGGGCTGAAGTAGCTGTGCACCTCGCCGTCCGCCAGGTACTTGGTAGACATGTAGTAAAAATGGTCCGACGTCTGTAACCGCCGCCAGTCGTGCAGCAAATCCGGGTCGCCGGCCGCCCGAATGACCCCTTCGAGCCGATACAGCTCGTGAAGAGCGTTCGACTGCATGGCGTTACCCAGCCACGCGGAAAGATCACGCTCCGTGTCGGCCCAACTGATCATGTGCGGAACATCGTATTCATCGGTGGCCGGCCAGGCGTCAATCACTTCGCTGGGCGTCTTGAAGTCGTTGTCCGGATGCCGCAGAACCTCGCCCGGCAATTCCCCCAGAAAGTCGAAAATACCACTGTCGGCCCATTGGTGCTCGCCCAGTGTCTCGTAGTCCATGAACAGGTTGACCGTGTAACCGTCCCCGTTCACCTGGTTCACCCACCGGGCGAACTTGGCCGCGGTCAGAGGCCACTCCTGCCAACGCCGGTTGGCGAAACGGAAGGCCACGTCGTCGCTGAGACGGTAATTGCGCAGCAGGACAACGATGCTCTTGGCGGTCGGCGGTCGGTAAAGGTAATTCGACGACCGGTTGCCCAGCACGTGATCCACCCCCTCCGCCAGAATGCCGCGGAAACCCATCCGCTCGGCGTAATGGGCTAGGTCATTGCTGTAAATCAACTCCGTGTTGCGCAGCACCGCGGGATGCTGACTGAACAGCCGCTCGATCCGCTCCTGGTGAAGCTGCACCTGCTCATCAAACTCCTGCCGCGAGTACAGGAAGCTCAGCGAGTGGTAGTAGGTCTCCGCGAGAAACTCGACACAGCCGGTCTCAGCCAACTCCTGGAAGCTCTCGATGACCTCCGGCGTATGCCGCTCGAACTGCTCGATACCCACGCCCGTAAGCGAGAACGCAATACGCAATCGCCCCTCGTGACGGCGAATCAGATCAAGCATAAGCCGATTGGCGGGCAGATAGCACCGATTCGCAACCCGACGGCATACTTCCCCGTCACGCGTTTCGTCGAAGTAGTTGTGCCCCGTATCGAAAACGCTGTAGCGACGGAGCCGGTAGGGTTGATGGACCTGGAAATAAAGGCAAACAGACGCCACGGCAAGTCCTCGTCAAGAGCCGGCCCCCTCTCGCGAGCGATGGACCGGTTGCCAGGGTTGTACGCGGACACCGCACCGGCCGACACCGCGCGGTGCCCAACCGACCACGACCTCCACCCCCCACGCGCGATCGCGCTACCCCCGACGACCTTCCGGGAAGGCCATTATACCATCGACCCCGCAACCTGCCATGCTTCACCCACACTCGCCCCCGAAGAAGAACGCCCACACGCTGACGGCCCAGAGAGAAGCGAGCCTTCCGCCGAGGGCCACCGTCCCAACCCATCCACAACAAAACCCGATCCGGGACGGTTCTTGGAAACCATCCCGAATCGGGTTCTACCGCCGCTCTCGTCTGCCGCCCTGCGGTCTACGCCCGCCGACGTCGGCGCATCAAGCCCAGGAACACCGCGTTCAGCGTCACCGCTGCCCAACCAACACCCTGACCGCACAACGGAGCCGCGGTCGTCGGGTTGTTCGTGGTCGGATCGGGATCCGAAGCTCGCGGATCCGGGTCGTCGTTGCCCGGTGTCTCGTGACCGCTCGGGTCGCCCGGATCCCCGTTGTTCCCAGGATCGCTCGCCGCCGCGGTCACCTGGACAGTGGCATAGCTCGTGACGTGCCGTGATTGGGCATCCGTCACCATCACCGTGTACAAGGTCGTAACCAGCGGCGAGGCAACCGGATTGGCGATCGTCGTCGAGGACAGCCCCGTGGCAGGCGACCAGCTATAGGTATACGGCGACGTTCCACCGGTGACCAGCACGTTCAACTGCGCGGATTGGCCCGCTTGAATCGTCCCAGCACCGGTCGCTTGCGCGGCAAAGGCCACATTGCTTCCCGTAACGGTCACAACCACCGTGTCCGACCCCTCTTGACCAACCGCGTCGGTCACCGTCAGGGTGTAAGTCGTCGTGGCCGTGGGCTGCGCCTGCGGCCGCAAGATGTCCGTGCGTGAGAGGCCCTCGGCCGGCGTCCACGAAACGGTATACGGAGTCACGCCGCCCGTGGCCGACCCGTTCAACTCCATGCCTTGGTTGGGCTTGATCGTTACGTCCACCCCCGCGTTCACCACCAACGGTGCCGCCACGGTCACACGGACAAAGTCCGTCGATTCCAGCGGCGAAGAGCCAATCGTCGAATCCTGCAACTTGACCTTCAGGCGATAAACCGTCGTCGCCTCAGGCGAGGCGGTCGGCTGGGCAATACAGCGGTCATCCAGACCGGGAATCGCCAGGGCACAGTCGTCCGGATCCTGCCCGGGCGCCGGCGTCGTCGCGGGCTCCGTGTTCCAGATGTACTGATAAACAGGGGTGGCCCCATCCTCCAGCCCGCCACTCGCGGAGCCCTCAAGCACCGTACTGCCGCCCGGGCCGATGATCTTGTCCGGACCGGCTTCCGCACGGAAAGGTACATTCAGGGGCAACAGTAATTGCTGGATGTTGCGAAGACGGCTGGATCCACCTTCGCCATCCGTGGGATTGCGGATCTCCTGCCCCGCCGGCAAAGTCGCCAACTCAGTCCGCAGGGCAATCAGATCCTGCAGCTCCTGCGGCGTAAACGTGCCCAGTCGGTAATCCACCGCGTTCGCATCCCCGGCGCCGCCATCAAGGAGGTCATCCTGAACAAACGTGACGCCGTTGATGACCACCGGGCTACTGCCGCGACCGCTGAGCGTGTCGTTGCCCGCCCCACCATAGATGTAGTTCCGTCCGCCGCCACCGGTCAAGACATCATCAGCGGTGCCGCCGATGATATTCTCAACATTGGTGATCGTGTCGATGCCGGCGCCTCCCGT
>JAAYDF010000296.1 GCA_012729395.1 Phycisphaerae bacterium | reverse complement strand
CAAGTTGCCAAAGGCGAAGTATCGAGGGTGGCATGGGTCGGTACTCCGACCCGTGGCCCAATGCGGACAGCCACTGGTCTGGGTACAGACCAGTGCCACCCAGTGCCCCTGAAATTCGGATGCACCCTAACCAATGCGGGATAACGAGCCGCGGGCTTTAGCCCGCGCGGTGCCGCGGAGGGGAGCAACGCTTTTGCGCCAGGGATGACCGCGCGGGCTGAAGCCCGCGGCTCTTTCGAGTTACGATCACCGGCGCCTACGATTCGGTCAGGTCGAGTAAGATAGTGGTGGTCGCAGACGTGGTAGCTGGAATTGTGAAAACCGCTTACCGGGCCGGGCGCGTTGTGGAAGGTGCGGTGGAATGGGTCAAGTAGACGCCATAGAAGGGATCGTGGATGACGTGCTCTGGTACCACGATGACCTGGTGAAAGATGTTCTCTATCTGCGCCTGGTCAGGTGCCGGGATATCGTGTGCTTTGGCGAAGAAACCAATGACGGCACGATCGTTTTGCGTCGTGAAGACAACGATGAGGTGGCGGGCATGACCGTTGTGGGCTGGTGGAAGAGGTTTGGCCAAGGCGCCTTGCCCGATTCCCTCCGTACGATCCAGGACGCGATTGAGCCTAGGACGCAGCGGGTGGCGGCTTAAGCCTTGAACACCTGGAAACATGACAACCCTATGAGTGTGGATCCTGCGTATGACGTGTGGTGGGAGCTGTGGACCGTCGCGCTGGCCGAGGATGGAGCGGGACGGGACGTGACCTCGTTGGCCGCGGTTGACGAGAACGCTCGCGCCGAGGCGGCTCTGGTCGCCAGAGAGCAGGGCACCTTTGCCGGGCGTGCGCTCCTGGACATCCTCCCGCAATTGTGCGCGGCCAACGAGTCGGATGGGAGCGGAACCAACGAGCCGCGGGCTTCAGCCCGTGCGGCGCTCGATTGCTGCGCAACCATCGAGAACCAGAATGTGCCCCCCCGCATGCCACATGGCGACCTGACCGTGACCTCTCATGTGGCCGACGGCGATGCCCTGACCCCGGGTATGCCCATCGCCACGCTGGCCGGCCCGTTGCGATTGCTGCTGGGCATCGAGCGGACGCTGTTGAACTTCCTCGAGCGATTGTGCGGGGTGGCTACTCAAACCCGCCGGTTCGTGGACGCCGTGGCCGGCACCCGGGCGGCCATCTACGATACACGCAAGACCATCCCCGGGTGGCGCTTGCTCGATAAGTACGCGGTACGCTGCGGCGGCGGGTGCAACCATCGACTGGGCCTCCATGACGCCGTGCTGGTCAAGGATAACCACTTGGCCGCTGTCCCCGCAGGGCAGTGGGCCGCGGCCGCACGGGCCATGATCCAGCGGCTCGCGGCGCTCGGCCTGCACCCCGAGTTCGTCGAGTTCGAGGTGGATACGCTCGATCAGTTGGATGAACTGCTTACCGTGCCCGGCATCGACGTGATCCTGCTGGATAACTTCACGCCCGAACAGATGGCCGAGGCGGTTCGGCGGCGCGACCAGCGGGCTCTGCAGGGCAAAGTACGGTTGGAGGCGTCAGGTGGTGTCACCATCGAAGCCGTACGACGCATCGCGGCCACCGGCGTCGAACGCATCGCTATCGGGGCCATCACCCACTCGGCTCCCGCCCTCGACATCGGCCTGGATATCCCCTCGTAGCGGCCGTCCCCCCGTGGCGGCCGGGCTTTCCCTCGTAGCGGCCGCCCCCCGTGGCCGGGCTTTCCCTCGTAGTGGCCGCCCCCCGTGGCGGCCGGGCTTCTTCTCGTAGCGGCCGCCCCCCGTGGCGGCCGGGCTCTGCTTGCCGTTTGAGGCTTGCTTCGCGAACCGGCTGTGGGGGGAGGAAGCTTCACACGCACTGCGCTGCTCACAAAGCAGTGCCACGCGAGCGAGGTTCCCCGTGGCCGGATTGCTCATCGCCGATGACTCAGCAACCACTCGTAAAATTCCGGGTTGTTGTAGGTCTCAGTCCATGCGTCGTGACCGGCCTCCGGATACACGGTGAACCGCACGTTCGCCCCCGCCCCTTTGAGTGCCTCGACCATTCGTTCGGACTCCGAGATCGGGACGACTTGGTCCTTCGCTCCATGGAAGACCCATGTGGGAACCTCTTTCAGGCGTCGGGCGGCCAGATAGGCGACGCCCCCGCCGCAAATCGGGGCGATGGCGGCGAACCGCTCCGGCTGGCGGGTCGCCAAATCCCATGTGCCATATCCCCCCATGCTCAGACCGGTCAGGTACACCCGACGCCGATCGACGGCGTACCGATCACAGACCTCATCCAGGAGGGCGGCTAGCGTGGCGTGATCCCACCACGCCTCGTCGGGACATTGGGGGGCAACCAGGATGAAGGGAAAGTCACGGCCGCCGGCGGCGAGTTTCGCGGGGCCGTGAATCTTGACGCGGTTCAGGTCGCTGCCGCGCTCGCCCGCGCCGTGGAGGAAGAGCACCAGCGGCCACGACTCTTCATTCGAGTAGCCCGGGGGCAGGTACAACCAGTAGTTGTAGCTTAGCGTTTGGGTTGTCTCGCGAGTAAAGGACTGAGCGGTCATCGACGAAGGCGACATCTTCTGCTCCGGGGTAAGTGTGGCACGCTGGGGTGCTTGGCATCCCGCGGCAAACATGAATGCGGCCAAGGTTATGGCCATGACGACGATCGTGCAGGGGTACTGTGTGTTCATGATTATCCTCCGCTCTTGTCATGAGCATGATTCGCGGAGAAGATAGCCGTTCACAGGGTGCCAATGCAAGGCGACGCACGGGCACGGCCACCAGGACAGGCCTGATACGAGGGACCGAGCCGTGGATTACTTTCAGATCAGCGGAGGCAAGCGACTGAGGGGTGCGGTGGAGATCGGCGGGGCGAAGAACGCCGCTTTGCCGATTATGGCCGCCTCAATCCTTTGCGAGGGTGAGATCGTCCTCCACAACGTGCCGGACTTGGCCGACGTGCGCACCATGGAGCACCTGCTTAATCACCTCGGCGTATCGAGCAAACGCGAGCCCAACGGCACCGTACGGCTCAAGGTCGAGGATGAGATGAACTGCCATGCCGACTACGAACTCGTGCGTCGGATGCGGGCGAGCGTTTGTGTGATGGGGCCGCTGCTGGCCAAACGGCGAAAGTCCCAGGTGAGCATGCCGGGCGGTTGCGCGATCGGAGACCGGCCAATCGATCTCCATGTGGCGGGCTTGCGGGCCCTGGGCGCCGACATGGAGCTGATGAGCGGCGACGTGCTGCTCAAGGCGAAACGGCTGACCGGGACGGAGATGTTCCTGGGCGGGCCGTTCGGGTCATCAGTGACGGCAACGGCGAACATCATGATGGCCGCCGCCCTGGCTGAAGGCCGAACGATCATCGAGTCGGCGGCTTGCGAGCCGGAAGTCACCGACCTGGCCAATTTCCTCAATGCTTGTGGTGCCCAAATCACCGGGCAGGGGTCGCCCCGCATCACCGTCGAGGGCGTCAAGCAGCTCAACGGGTGTGAGTACACCGTGATTCCGGATCGCATCGAGGCGGGCACCTTCATGATCGCGGGGGCCATCACCAACGGCGAAGTGCGCCTGCGCAATTGTCGGCTGGAACACCTGCTGGCGGTGGTTGACCGGCTCAGGCAGGTAGGGGTCAACATCGAGCGGGACGGCGAGGAGATCGTCGTCTCCAGCTCGCGTCGCCTCGAACCGACGACGATCACCACGCAGCCGTACCCGGGGTTTCCGACGGACTTGCAGGCCCAAGTCATGGCCCTGCTTTGCCTTGCGGACGGGAACAGTGTGCTGACCGAGAAAATCTACCCGGACCGGTTCATGCATGTGGGGGAGTTAAACCGGTTGGGTGCCCAGTTACGCAAGGAAGGGCCCACGGTCATCGTCGAGGGTGTCAAGCGACTCATCGGGGCTCCGGTGATGGCCTCGGACCTTCGGGCCTCCGCGGCTCTGGTGCTGGCCGGTCTGGTGGCCAAGGGCGAGACGCTTGTGAATAGGGTCTACCACATTGACCGGGGGTATGACCGGATTGAACGAAAACTGCGGATGCTGGGCGCGGATATCGAGCGACTCAGTCGGCCGGATGAATGACCCTGAGGCCCGCCCCCCGCATTTTCCCCAGCCTGGACCGCGCGAATTGGCTCGTGGATGACCGAGATCCGGCGGGCTGGGCCGGCTCGGTTCGAGGGGACGGCCGGGTCCAGTTAAACGCAGGGCAGGGCGCGTCTTAGAGTTGACAGTCCGGGTTGGGCGCGTACATTGGTCAGGGTGCCGGCCGGCCTCGCCGCCTGGGGCGGTATCGAGTACGGTCGGGCCTGCCACAACCAGCGGCCGAT
>JAAYDF010000295.1 GCA_012729395.1 Phycisphaerae bacterium | reverse complement strand
CGATGAGATCGAGATTTTTACGCTGGTCTATCCCAGCTTCGCCAATATCGCCGAGGGCTGCCTCTCGATCCTCACGCCGATCGGCGCCGCCATTCTCGGCCATCGGGCGGGCGACATCGCTGAAACAGAGATCCCATTCGGAAGCACGCGCGTCGAGATCGAGGACGTGCAGTTCCAGCCGGAGAGCGTCGGGCAGTACGACGTTTGACCGACAGCCGCCGGATTCACCCGCGTATTTTGGGGATGCAATAACGGAAAACTCGACACACGCCAAGGAGGTAATAGGAGATGACGGCCAACAGTCCATTGAAGAACCAACCAAGGAGAGTTGCACGGCGCCGAGCCCGCGCCGATGATGTTTCCACGGCCGGTTTGAAGCGAATCGTGGTCACCGACCGCTCCCGGCTGGGCAAGCTGCTGGTCGGCCCTGACGCCCGGGCGCAGGCCAGCACGCGGCTGCTGGCGATGCTCGAAGCGAGCCTGGAAAGCGCCCTGGAGGTTGATCCAGCGGCTGTCCCCCGAGGGCTGGTGACGATGAACTCCCAAGTCCGGTTGGTGGACCTCGAGAGTGGCGACGAAATGACGTGTAGCGTCGTCTACCCCGAAGACGTCGAATTGGTCGACGACGGGGTCTCTGTCCTCGAGCCGTTGGGAATGAGCTTGATCGGCCACCACGAGGGCGACGTCGTGGACTGGCAGGGCCCCTGCGGCCGGCGGGGGATGCAGATCGCGGAAGTCCTTTACCAGCCGGAGCAGGAGGGGGCGTTTCACCGGTAGGCGCCGCCGCCTAAATCAACCTGCGTGATTCGTGGAAAAAGCGGCTGTTATTCAGATAGCCGCGTGGGCTTGCCCCAAGACCGCTCAAATACGCATAACCACTGTCTCTATAAAGGTTTTCTTCAAGGGTGGGCGGGAGCGGTGCTCGGCACGCTTCCTGGGCCATTTTCGCAGCGTTTGCCTGACGACCCTGGGGTTAACACGGTTACGGCGAGGCTCGATTTGTTCATGGCTCATTTCCCAAAGGAGGGTCTCGTACCATTTCTGGAAGGACTGCGGGGTCGTCGTATTGCATTCCGGCAAACGGCACTTCAGGATTTGGAAGCAGCCGGTGAAGGAGAGCCGATCCGGATCGAGTTGCTCGCGTTTTGCCGCCTCGAACATGAAAGAGCGGATCACAAAATGACCCAGTGAGTTCGCGTACAACTCCTGGACCACGCCTTGGGGAGTCTCACTCCGCAGATGCGTCGGTTTGGTGACTCGCGGAGGATCGAGGTGCGTTTTCTGTTCGTCATAGGTCAGCTCGTGTTCCCACCGCTCATGGTATGCTTCGATGAGTTCTAACGCCGGAGCGGCTTCTTCGTCGAGGATGCTCGTAAGCAACGTATGCTCTTCGCCGCAACCGACACGCTGGGGATCGTTGAGCGTGTATTTGATCACGCGGACGATGATCCCGTTGCGGTCTTTCTTGCGAGCCCATTGGGAGGGATAAATCTTGGCAAGGTAAGAGCCGTCACCGAGGTGTCGGATCGGATTGAGGATGATCCCCTTTTGCAGCCTGGCAAGGATGTCTACGCCCCGAGAAATCACCGAGTTCCAGAGCTTGTAGCTGAAAAAATTGCGGTCAAACATCAGCAACATGCCTGGCTGGAGATGTCTCAGCAACGACGGAAACATTGCCTCCTCACTCGTGTAACACCCCGCGACCTGGAAAGCCAGTTCCACATGCGTGCCGATTTCAACCAAGCTCAGCTTGCGGACTTGGGGAAACGCGCCTTCCCCCCGATCGCCGCCGGAAGGGCGACCGAAGTAAGCGGCATTCGGCGGGGTGTCGGGAACGTTCAGCACCGTCCCGTCGATCGCCACCATGTGCCAATGGCGATAGTACGCGCCGGGTGTCCCGGGAGTCCCCAGCGGCCGCACCACGCGTTCATACAGTCGAAGCAGCGGCTCCAGTCCAAGCCGCTGTCGCGCAAGGCACAGGCTGGAACGATGGGGAGACACCTCACCCATCCGCAAACGCCTGGCATGCTTGAATACCTGCCGAATCGGCAGGTCAGTAAGAATTCCCATCGCCAACACCACCCACAACATGACCTCATAAGTCAGCTTGCAGGCTCGTCTGTTGATTCGCCCGGTCTCAATTAAGACTTGCCGAACGTCGGTCGGTGTGATAACCTGTTCGAGCGTTGCCAGCCGGTCCAAGACGCGACCGTTCTCATCGGCCTCAAGTACGCAACGTCCTTGTTCTTCCATCGTCACAGCCTCCTTGCTGGTGGATTGGGAAAAATCGTAACCTAGCAAAAGGCTGTGACTTGCGCCTACGTCAAACGGTCTTGGGGCTTGCCCCGCGCTTCGTTACGTACGCGTTGTGCCGCAGCGCAGGTGAGCCGCGCGCGGCAAGCCCACGCGGCTATCACGCTCTCATGAATTCCTCCCGGAATCACGCAAGCTCATTTAGTCGAGCGGGAAGTCAGTCTCGGCGCTCTGTTTTCGGTAGATCGGCAGGTGGCGGTAGTAGACTTCGAGAATCATCGTCGCCATTGAGGTCGAGT
>JAAYDF010000294.1 GCA_012729395.1 Phycisphaerae bacterium | reverse complement strand
GTCGCCCCGAGTATCCTTGGAAATGAGCCCTTCGGCCAACAGGTCGAAGGGCTTTCTCATTGTGGGAACGAGAGTTGCGCCGTCGAGCGACAAGTTCAAACAGAGGATATCGAGGATCTGCCGCTTGGTGGAGAAATGCACCTCTCGTACCTTCGTCGCAACCCGCTGACTTGCGTCAGCGGCTCGGCGCGATCACAGCCAGCGGCGCGACAATGCGAATCTTCGGGTCTCGATGACGCACAGCGAGCCGACGACGATTAGTGAGCCGACGACGCAAGTCGTCGGGTCCGGGAGCAGTCCGGGAGAAGGATCCGGCCGAGGCAAGGGGATGGGTCGAATGGCATTAAGTTAGTGCCATTCTTCTCATCGTGGCTCATCGTTGTGCGGGTTGGTCTCGACCAGGTCGCCGATGGTCGTCTCACCCAGTGCCGCCCGGGACCTCTGTTGAAACCGACTGAGCATCGCTTCCACTTCGGGATCGATCCCTCTGGCATCGAGGGCACCGTTCGGCTGCACGAGCTGAAGGACCTCGATCACCGGGATTTTGTCCGGCGGACGGGCAGGTACGTAAGCCCGGGTATCGTCGGTTCCCACGGCACAGACCGCGCCGACAGAAACCAATCGCTCCACCAACCAATGAACAGGGCCATCGGGCAGCCTGACCTTGTCCTTGATGACCTCAAGTGAAACCGGCCCCTGGCCTGTGTCATACGATCGTGCGATGGCTAGCATGACCGCGAGAAGATCCCGAGGCCCGGTCGCCAACGGTTCCACCTCGATGGCGGATTGCAGACTGGCCAGGTTGCCCGAGACATAGGCCAGTTCGGCTCCGTACAGGAAGATCAGCCACGACAGGTTCATCCATACAAGGAAGATCGGCACCAATCCCAGGGCGCCGTACAGGTTCCCGGTCGCGACGATCTCTCGCATGTAGATGGCGAACAACCATTTGGCGATCAGCCATGCCGGCGCCGCGAACAAGGCGCCACTCAAAGCCGCCGCCCACCGAACTTCGACGTTCGGCAACAGCTTGTAGAGACCGAAGAACAACAACAGGAAGCTGAGGAAGGGCGCCCCCCACTCTCCCGTCGCGGTGAGCAACCACGCAATGCCGCCCACGTTTCCAAGCACACCCGCGGCCCGTTGGCTCAGGTAGGATGCCACGACGACCAGCACAGGGCCAAGCGTCATGACCGACCAATACAGGGGCACTCGCCGGGTGAGCGATCGACCTCGCGGCTCGTTGAAGATCCTGTTGAGCGAACGTTCCATCGCGGTCAGCAACGTGGTGGCGGTATAGATGAGAAGCACGATCCCTACTGGACCAAGTCTGCCCACCGTCAACTTCTTCTCGACCCGGGCCACAAGGCGTTCGAGTTCGTCCGCCAGATTGATGACCTGTTCGTCGGCCGGTGCCGCCGAGTCGGCGTCCGCCGGCGCGGTCTCGCTTGCCTGCACCAGGGCAATCTGACTGAAACCAGAAGCTTCCAGGACGCTACGCAGGGCCTCCTTGCTGTTTTCCAGTACGCCAATGGACTTCAGGACGAGAAACGCCAGCACAAGCACGGGGATCATGGCGAAGATCGTTCGAAACGAGAGAGCGGCACTCATGGCGGTCACGTTGTGCTGCCACAGCAGAGCGGCGCCCACGCGTACCACCCGGCCACAGCGTCTCATCAGGGCCACCGCCTGCCCGAGACGCTCGAACAGGGTGTGCCGGGAGGGCACGGGGGGATACGCAGTCTTGGTGGACGTCGTTGTCATCGCCGTTCTCGCCTCAGAGGAACTCGCGACGGCTGTGGCGCGGGCGCCGCGGGCTGGCTTGTGGGCCGCACCGGGGCTACCAGCCGAGGGAGCAGGGGCCTGCGCTGGTTCGGGGGATCGGCCTGCGGCTCCGCCTTGGGCTCTCGCTGGCGGCCCAAGAGACTCTGCAACAGGCTGTCGGCACCTTGCGAAATCGCGGAGCGTGCGGCCTCCTCGATCAGGGGCTTGAGATCCACCTGGGACAAGTCGAGCTTGGGCTGCAACCGCGTGCCGGCGATCGGGAGCTCCACGCGGACCTTCTCCAGACGACGAGCGTACTCGGCACTCGAGCCCGTCACACCCAGTCTGCCGAGAAGAGCCTGCCTGACCGGGATGGATACGGCCAGGTCGACGGTATCGTCGAAGCCGACCGAGCCGTGGAACAGCAGATCGAAGCCCTGGGGAAACGTCAACGTGAGTTTCTCGTAGTACAGCCGCCCATCCCTCAGGTGAAAGTCCACACCGCTGACCGCCACGGCATAGTCCTCGCCGCTCGTGAGCCCGCCCAGTTCAAGCAGCGTCTTCATCAGCCCGGCCGGCTGCACCCGCAGATCCTGGAAATCGAGACGGCCCTTGCCGGAGCCGCCGGTCTTGATCGCCTCACCCAACGGAAGCTGGACGTTTTCGGTCATCAGGGACACGGTCCCTTCCACCTTGGCCATACGGCCGAACACGGGATTGACGCGGCTGAGAAGCTCCCGGCCCATCTCGGGCGTGATGCGAATGTTCTCCAGAACCTGAAGCTGACGCCCCAGATTGAGCACCGGCGTAACGCCCCGGAAATCCAGTTCGCCACCCATGCGGATCTGTCCGCCCACCGCCGCGATCGTCGACGGGGGCAGAGTCAACTGCCCCTGCCGGAGCACCGGAGCAAGCAATGCCTTCCCCATTTGCACGCCATACAGATCCGCCGAGGCCCAGCCGACTTCCGCGGTGGCGCTGGCATCCCTGAACGCGGGGCGCACCTCCGGCTGATTCAAGGTGCCCGTCAATGTGAACCGGCTCTCACTCGCACCAGCAATGACCACGGTATCAACCGTCGTCGGAGCCAGCTCGTGCATCAAGGCCGTCATGGCATCCCACGACACGCGGTAATCACCACTCAGATCGAGCTGGCGGGTCTCTGCATAATCCGAGATCTTGCCGGACATCTTCACCGCCAGAATCTGCGAGTCCATCTGCCACTGGTCAATGGTAATGGTCCCCTGCCGGCTGTTGAGGCCCGCTTGCACGGCCAGTCGCAACTGATTCTCCCGAATGGCCTTATCGCCCACACCGATCACGAGACCGTCGATGCGAGCGTCGCCCGCGATTCTGGCCCCGTCGGCACTGCTCTGGCTCATCGCGGACAGATTCAAACGGCCCGCGATGGTGGGTGGCTTCTCCCTGCCGGTCATCCTGCTGCCGATCGCCAGGCAACGGGCGAGATCCGCATGGCCCTCGACCTTGCCCTCGATGACCGGCCGCTCGTCAGCGGTGCGAAGGCTGATTGCCGTCGCGGAAACATGGGCTGGTCCGCCGGTCAACTCGGCCGACTTGATCTCGAAGCGATTCTCTTGGGACGCGGCACTGAAACCAGACCACGCCAGCGACGCGGGCTCCGTCAGCAACGGCTCACCTCGAAGGCTGCTGTTCCGCACCGTCACAGTCCCATCCGATAGAACCGGCGCATCGTGGGACTGCCGTTGCACCGTGGCCTGAAGCGCGACTTCGCCCGTATACCCCTCCGCTCCGCTCACGCCCAAGCCCGAGAGACGCTCCGCCACGTAAGCCAAGTCCACCCGCGGCATCGCCACTTCGACAGAGAAACCGCCGTCGCCGATGTCCGCATGGCCCGACGCGGTCCCGACCACACGGCCATCTGAGTCCCACGCGGCCTCGTCAATAGTGAGTCTGGTTACCTTGTTGCCCGCCACGCTGAAGAAACCATTCTCCCTGGCAAGCACTCTGCCGACCTCGAGGAGTCGCTCCCCGGATCGGTAGCGAAGCCCCTCGGCCTCCATGGCCAGGGCAAGATCGATCCGTTCCTGGCCCGCCCGCTTCAGATCCAGTTTGCCGGATGTCACTCCCACCAGTTCCAGCCCCTCCATCTCGAAAACCTGCGCCGCCTGCCGATGCAGCTTGGCAAGATCACTCCAAAACTCCGCGTGCAGATCGGAAGGGCTACCCTTGGCCGCCAGACGCGAAAAGCCGGATGTCATCGCGACCTGCTCGACCCGCAAACCTGCCCCGGGCTCGATCCGCATATCCCAG
Source organism: Phycisphaerae bacterium (assembly GCA_012729395.1). GTDB lineage: Bacteria > Planctomycetota > Phycisphaerae > UBA1845 > PWPN01 > JAAYDF01. The sequence continues at coordinate 12,687 of JAAYDF010000294.1, read as the reverse complement.
TTCAGAGATACGGGCTCCCACGTACTCACCCGGCCGTCGCGCCGACTGGTCACGTTCCGCAGAACAATCGCCCCCGCGGCATGAGGCTGATCACCCCCGCGAAGCACAACCTGCTCCATATCCAGTTCGCCCGCGGTGACCACCACGTCCGATTGGATCCCCAACAACGCCGGCGCGGCCTGTGCGAGTCTGGCCAAATCCACGCGCGACTTGGCCTCAACCACGAGATCAGGCCATTTCGCGAACTGCCCGGTCAAGGCGCTCGACACCATGTCATCCGCGGAGAAAGGCGTTGCCTGCCCCGGCCAAACGTAACTCAAGTCGACCTGTCCATTGCCGACATCGCCATCCAGCTTGGCCTGAGCCCGCAACGACGCCTGGGTGACTTGGATTTGGCCGGAAAGCTCGACGTCGATGGGGGCGACACCCGCCGCGTCCACGTGTCGCACCTGCAGGCCGGCCATCGCCGCACGAGCATCGATCCGGGCTTCGCCCTGGCCAAGGCGAGCCTCCAGGTGAAGACTCGCGGTTCCTTCCGCGTGCGACTCAGTGAGAGCGAACCGACCTACGCCGCCGAGAGCGAGGTCCGTTGGCGTGGACAGACTGACTTTTCCGGTCGCCTGCAGCGGTTCAAGCCGACCGTCACGCGAGAGCTGCTGAATGTCGATCTCCGCAGCCAAGGCTCCAACCTCGTCGGCCTCGACGAGAAGCTTGCCCACGATGCTGCTCATCTCGTCGATACTAACATCCCCTGTGATGCGAGAGAGCGCCAGTGCACGACCATCCGCCCGAACGATCTTCACCGCGCCCTCCCGCACAACAAGCTCTCCGGTCAAAGCCGGCAACGGTGAGGGACCGCCTTCGTCGGCTGGCTTGTCTGCCGCACCGATGGCTCGCTGCAAAGAGGTCGTTCCATGCTCATCCATGTAGAACGTGATCCGCGGCGCTTCGACGCTCAGTCTCTGGAAGCGAACGGTCGAAGTGGCAAGCCGCCACACCCCCGCCGCCAAAGTGACGTGCTTGACGCGGACGACCTCGCGACTCTCCGGATCTTTCAGGAGTGCACCCTTCAGCTCGCACGGGCCAAGCCACGACAGGGACATGCTCTCCACGGCAAGGGCACCGGGCAGACGATCATCTACCCGGGCAACGATAAACCGTGTTGCAGCAGCGGTCGAGGCGAGATAGGGGAAGCAGAATACGAGCACTCCGATTCCAATGAAAACCACAAGAACCAGCCAACGCCGCCATCGTCGGCGCTTTCGCCGGGCCGGCGTGGTCTTGCCCGCATCTTGCCCTGTTTCTTGATCGGCCGTATTCGGCTGGGTCGTCCGGGGCATTGAATGGTCTCCCCAATGTGCGCCGCCAGAGCTTCACCGAGGTCGGCCCCGCCTGCATGGCTCTGCCGCCGACTCCGCTTCAGCCTCAGAAACGGCTTGACAGGTGTATAACGATCTTACCCACCACAATCGGTGTGGGCAACGCGCTTCGCCAAGACCGACCTGTGAAGGGACGCCGATCGGTCTGCCCGTGCACGTCGTCACTTTAGTCAAGTCCGTCAGGCAGCCGGTATCTTGAGGTGCGGCACCGGCGTCTCGCCGGTGTGGGCCAAGGCGCCTCGCCTTGACCAAAGCTGTGTCACAGGATATCTGGCGGAGACCACCAGGCTCTGACATGGAGGATGAACAATGATGACAACGTGGCGACTTGCGGTGACAGTCCTGCTGACTTCTCCTGGGGTAATTCCACTGACAGCCGGGCTGGCGGCGAACAATCAACCAGACATCCGCTCGGATGACCCCGCATTTGTGACGCCCAATATGTTCACGGGCTCCGATACCCAACGGATCAACCAAGCCATCGACCACGCGGCAGTCACAGGCCGACGAGTGATCATTCCCCGCCTTAACCGCACCGACCGTGGCGACAAAGACATCTGGCTGCTCGAATCCGCGATTCTGGTCCGAAGCAACACCACGCTTCAGCTCGACAACTGCCACATCAAGCTCTCCGACAGCAGCCGGGACAACATCATCCGAAGCGCCAACTGCGGCCTGGGTATCACCACAATCGAGCCAATGACCAGCATCCATATCTACGGCGTAGGCAACGTGCTCATGGAAGGTGCCGACCATCCACGAGCTACCGGAGACAGCGGCAAGACCTTGGGGAAACACACCTACGGCACCGATGCGGGCATCGAGGGCGCAAGCCAGACCGGCGACTGGCGCAATATCGGGATCCTCCTGGCGTGTGTCGAAGGTTTCCGCATCGAGAATCTCCGACTCAAGGACACCCACGCCTGGGCCATTTCCCTGGAACGCTGCTCGCGAGGATACGTCGGCCAGATCGAATTCGACTCCCGCGAGGGCAAGGACATCGACGGACAGCATCGGCCCATCCTTAACCAGGACGGCCTTAATCTGCGTCTCGGATGCCACGATATCACCATTGAGAACCTTTCCGGACGCACGGGGGATGACCTCCTCGCGCTCACCAATACGGCGGCACGCGAAGAAGGCGGCGAGCCCGGAAGCATCAACTCGACCCAGATCAGCGGCGGAGACTACCGGGAAGGCGACGACCTCCGTAACGTCTACATCCGCAACATCCGCGGCCACTCCGTAGGCCAGCACGGCGTGGTTCGGCTTCTGAATACGCGCGAGGGCCGGCTGTATAACATCATGCTCGACGGCGTCATCGATACATCGCCACCGGGCCGCCCTTGCTCTGCAACCATTCGCATCGGATCGAGCCGTTACGGTGGGCACGTGCCAATGGGCTACACCAGGCGGTTGTTCATCAGCAACGTCAGTGGTGCGTCCAGAAACACCATCGTCATCGACGGCACCCTGACCGACTCATTCATATCCAACGTGATCCACGGCTGGGAGAGCGGCCAGCCCATCACCTACCAAGCCGGACCCGGAACCACCCGCAATGTGGTCACCTCCGGCCTGCTCACTTCAACGCCGGAGTAATCAGCATCACGCAACGAGCCTGGCCATCCGTCCTGCGACGATCGGGGCTTGTCCAAGCGGCGCTACTCAATGTGGCGGTTGGCCCGTGCGCTCACCAGCCTCATTCTGCTGCGTTGCATTCCCGAGGGGCCGGTACGTCTGGCCAGCAACAACATGGCACACGAGCACCGCGGCCCCACGGTTCATGGCAAAGCCTGGGCAGCGCCGCCGGCGAACTGGAGGTGCTCATCAAACAGTGGCAAAAGCAAGGTCTGCTCGGCGCCGCCCGCTGACCACAGCCAACGCAATCTGCTCACCGCGTGTCCAACAAGCGAAGACCGCTCCGGTCAATCTGCGCAGTTGAGATCGGCCGGGACGCCCGCTCCACTCAGACAACCGAGGACTCGGCGAAGGTCGACGCTGTCTATGCTGCCATCACCATTCAGGTCGGCAGCCTCGCAACCCGAAGCGTATGTGACAGCGCGGCCGCTCAGGCAAACCTGAATGAAACCGAAGTCGTCCATGTCCACGTCGCCGTCGAAGTCGAAGTCCGCCCCGAACACGGTCATGCATCCGCGTCCGTCTATGGGCGCACCGGGCGGCGTGCCCGGGCATTCGTCGCACGCATCACCCACGCCGTCGCCATCCGAATCCAACTGGTCGGGGTTGGCGACCTTGGGGCAGTTGTCACAGGCATTACCAACTCCGTCACCATCGCTGTCCAACTGATCCGGATTGGGCATATCCGGGCAGGTGTCGCAGGCGTCACCGGCGTCGTCACCGTCCGAGTCCAGTTGGTCGGGATTGTAGGCTTCGGGGCAGTTGTCCAAATCATTGGGGATACCGTCTGCATCCATGTCGTCATTGCAGGCGTCGCCGCGCCCGTCACCGTCGGTATCCTGCTGGTCGGGATTGACCGCCGAGGGACAGTTATCGCACAGGTCGCCTACGTCGTCGCCGTCCCTGTCCAGTTGATCGGGGTTGGGGATGGCCGGACAGGTGTCGCACGCATCGCCCGCCCCGTCACTATCGGAGTCCTGCTGGTCCGGGTTGTGCACCATCGGACAATTGTCGTCGATATTGGGGAAGCCATCGTCGTCGTAATCGTCATAGGGATCGTATTCGTGGGCCCCCATATCGACAATGGCCGTGTAATCCGGTGGATCGGCGATACCGCTGTCCGGGGTCTGGGGGTCGTCGATGAACCGCGGCTTGCCCGCGATGTCGATCGGAATCCGCTCGTCGGTGTCGCCGGCACCGTCGAGGTCAGCGACATCCGCCGGCACCGCCGTGTTGCCGCCGGCGTCAACGCAAGGCGAGCGAAAACCCAGGCGAAGGTCGTCATCGGCCGTGCCATGGATTCCATCCGGCCCCGCCGGGTTCACGAAAAGTGGGTCCGTATCGAGGTTCCCGGTCTCCCATGACAGCGTGCAGTCGGGAGCCACATACACGGCATCGGGGCCGTCTTGGACGTTGCTATACCGTACAAGAAGATGTGATGGGGACGCAGAGGAGGCTTTCTCAATGGCGATCTGAGGGCCGTTTCCAGAGGCTTGGTTATCCCACAACACACTGTTAAGCAACATCGCCGAAGATACGCCGCTGAGGAGCAATCCTCCGCCAGCGCGCCCCACATTCCGACTCAACGTGCAGTTGATGATTGATGCATTGCCGGCATTGAGGGCAAGGCCGCCACCGTTCGCAAGCGCAGAGTTCGCGGTGATTACGCAGTTCGCAAGCAGCGGTGATTCCACCGGGCTGGAGATAAACACGCCCCCTCCAGATACAGACGAGACAGTGAGAGCCGTGTTGCCGGAGATAAGCGTGTTGACAACTGTCAGCTTCTGGGTTTTGATCGCACAGATTCCACCGCCGAGGTACTCCGCCTCGTTTTTGATGATCTGACAGCCAAGGATGATCATCTCGGCTTGGCCTATGTTCATTGCGCCGCCATTCCTGGCCCGGTTGTTGCTAAAAACCGTGTCGGACACTCTCAGGCTGCCGGTGGTGGCGTCGAGTCCGCCTCCCGAACGCCCTGAAGATCCCGATCCTGTGCCAAAGTTGCCGTCAAAAAGTGAGTCTTCGATGGTCAGCAGCGTATTGCCGTCCGCATACAGGCCGCAACCCCGGTCAGAGGCATGGTTCTCGGCGATGCTGCAACGCACGATTGTCGGCGCGCCGCCCCAGCAAGCGACGCCGCCGCCACGTAAAGCCTCATTGCCCACGATGCTCGTGTCTGCAATGATCGAGTTTGAGGACGCGGAATAAACTCCACCCCCATAGCCGGTTGTTATGTTGCCTGATATCACACAATGTGTGATTAGGGCGAGGCTGCCAGGTTCGATATAGATTCCTCCGCCGTCAGCGCTGGAGAAGCGATCCTCGGTGCGATTACCCGTGATTCGGCAATGCGTAATGATGGGCGCGCTGCCATTGCGGCAAGCGATTCCTCCGCCTTTTGTACTCGGCGCCATATTGTCCACGATGACGCAATGGCGGATGGTGGGACTGCTCCCATTGTCGCAAAGAATACCACCTCCCTGAGTCGGGCTGATGCGCGGCATTCCCCGGGTAATCGTAAGACCTGCAAGCACCGAGCCCGGCCCCTCACCTGAAACGAAGGCCACACCTCGACCCCAGTAGCCGCAATCGATGATCGTTGCGGCTACGATACCGGGATCCTGGGGATACAGGCCCCTTACCGTGATAGCCTTCCCGCGAAAAGAAAGGTCGCGGTTGCCAGGACCGCTGTATACGGCTGGCCGAACAACCAACTCGTCACCCGCTTGGGCGTCGTCAATCGCCTCCTGGATTGTGCGGTAGACTCTGGTCGTTCGAAGATTGATGATCCCCATCAGGCTGTCTTCGCATTCATCAGGGATGCCATTGCGGTTGAGATCCTGGCTGAAACCGCCGGCAATATCCATATCATCAGGAACGCCATTACCGTTGCAGTCAGGATCGCACTCATCCGGAATGCCGTTACCATTGAGATCCTGGCTCATACCACTGGCAATATCTTGAGAATCCCATATTCCATTTCCGTTGCAGTCACGAAGCACCTCATACGCCCCCATGTCGACCACGGGGGGTTCACCTTGCCCTGTCGCAATGACCTCAGGATGATCGGTGAAGCGCGGCGCCCCGTCCAAATCCAACGGCATGGGCTCGGCGGTATCACCGTCCTGATCCAGGTCGCCCACATCGACCGGCACAAGCAGATTGCCTCCTGCGTCGATGCAAGGTGAGCCATCACGGAGGCGGTAATCGTTGTCCGCCCAGCTTTCCAGGTAATCATCTGGACCTCGTGCGTCAACGAACAATGGATCGGCATCGATGTTGCCGGCCCCCCAAGTCACCGCGTCACTTTCAGTGACGTATAGGTTGTCCAAACCACCACGGACATTGTTATAGCTGAGCTCGACCTGCGATGGGGGCGATCCACTGATTATCATTTCTGCCCCCGAAGTGGCCCGGTTGTTCCAGAGAATCGAATTCCTCACCGTGACCACGCGTTCCTTGCCCCACACGGCAATCCCTCCCCCAGACGTGGCCGTATTCTCCGTGATGGTACAGTTATGAACGTCAACATCGCTGTTGGCAGCGTAGATGGCTCCTCCCCGGTCAGATGCCTCGTTTACCGAAAGCAGACAGCCGGCAAGCAGGGCGTCGTTCCCGGCCTCAAAGGCCAAACCGCCGCCGTGGGTTCCGGAGTTCCCGCTGATACTGCAGGCAATGAACTGCGGTTGGCTGTCAAAGCTGGACACGCCGGATCCGTGGTTCCCGGCAATCAGGCAGTTAACGATAACGGGGCCACTCCCGTTGGTAATCCTGATGCCACCGCCCTGACCGCCTGAGCGATTCTCGACGATTCTGCAACTTTGAATGACCGGACTGGCCGCGTCGCAGTAGATGGCTCCTCCTCCACATCCTGCGCCACTGCTTCCCGATCTGTTCAAGCGAAAAATACATCGCTCAACGACGGCAGTGCTCGACCAGAGGTAGAGGGCACCGCCGCCGCCGTCCACCTCACTGCCAATGAAGTGGCAGTTCCGGATAGTCGGGCTGGAAAGCGAGCAGCGGATGGCCCCTCCGTCACCTGAGCCGGCGCTGCCGTTGCGAATCGTAAGCCCCTCAATGACCGAATGCGGTCCTTCGGAGGCAACTAGATCGAAGGCGCGGTAGGCTCCTTCGCCGTCGATGATGCAATTATCGGGCCCGTTCTCGCTTCGGACCGTGATCGCCTTGCCATGAAGATCGATCATACAGTTCCCAGTACCCGTATAGACACCGTCAGCCAGCAGCACGACGTCACCTGGCGATGCTCTGTCCACAGCCGCCTGGATGGTGGGGTAGTCCGCCGGCACCTGAAGCGTACGGCCAACACGAAGAAGAACATCAACCGACCGGAGCGAGAGCAGATTGGAGTCATCCATGATACTTACTCTGCAAGAATGACTACCGGGTGCAAGCCCCGTGCTGTCGATTCCAAGCTCAACCATGGCTTCCATCGCGTCACCGACGATGGGGCCGATGGATAGCCACTCACAATCGCTGGTGACATTCCAGGCCAGCGGGGTCACGCCGCAAGTCCGGATGCGAAGGAACGCGGTCGAATGTGTATCGCCGCCCACTGGATGGACTACCTCCATGAATCCTGGTGATACGGCGAGACAGGCGGCATCGGGCAGGTGCTCGTAGGCACCCATGTCGGGGATCGCAAGGCCGTCCCCTGTACCATCCTGGATCCTGCCATTCCCTTCAAGGTCGAACGGCGGTAGTCCCCCGGGCGGCTCGTTGGCTGCCGCGTCAATACAGGGAGAGCCGGGCATCAGCCGATAGTCTCCATCCAGCGCAAACATGGGGTCCAAGTCAATGTTGCCTTCGCCTATCCAGCCGCCTTGCACATTCGAGTAGCTGATCACGGTATTGCCCGATTGGATCATGGGAAGACTGCCGCCGTAGATGATGCTGTTGGCAATTGTGGGCAGGCCGCCATCCACATGACCACCGTCACGGAACGCGAAGTTGTCAACCAACGTACAGTTGGTGAGGGCCGCCGAGCCGCTGTAGATGAAGAGCCCTCCCCCCGAGGAACGTTTCGATACGTTGCGGGCAATCACGGCACTGGTGATCGGCGGTGCGCCAACTCTCAGGTACAGCCCGCCGCCGCCAAACTGAGCACGGTTGTCGGTGATGAATGAACGCGCGATGGTCACGTTTGAGGAACTCGCGTAGATCCCCCCACCTTCGCCACCATAATGGCTGAGGGCCTCGTTACGATGGATGTTGCAGGCTTCCATGTATGCAGAGCCGACGAAGTATACGCCACCTCCCTGGCGAGCAATGTTGCGGCTGATGCTACTGTTCAAGATGCGCGTAGAATCGCTCGAGCAGTATACGCCGCCGCCGCATCCAGATGTTTCATTCTGATCAACCAGACACCGCTCGATGTGCAGGCTCCTTGCAGCCTGCGTGCATACCCCACCCCCATCCTCATCTGCCCTGTTTCGACTGAATTGGCAATCAAGCAAGGTAACATTCACGCCCTCCCAGCCATGCAGCCCGCCTCCTCGAAGGGCTGTGTTCTCGAGAAACCGGTAGCCCTCGACAAGCGGCTGGCCACCACCAGTGAATGCCGCCCCTCCTCCATAGTGAGAAGCTCTGTTGGATGAGAACACACAGCCATGAATGTATGGCCCACCAGCTTGGCTGAGCATGCCGCCCCCCGTGTGGTCGTTCGAGTCAAAGGGGCCGTTGGCGTAGCCAGCGGTGATCACAAACGCATCCAGTATCGCGGTTGCGTCGGTGCCGCTGGCGGTGACCACGTGGTAGCTGTTCTCATCGTAGTTGGCGAAATCAGGGCCGTCGTTGCCGGCCAGGTCACCGCTGAGGATGGCTGCGTTGGTGTCAAAATCGCGGTCCGAGAGATCAAAGGTGGCTGGGTCTTCATCGCCGGCAAAGCCGCCGCGCAGGGCGATGCCGTTGACGAGCTGGAAGGTGGCGCTGCGATCGCCCGTGCCGGGGACGTGTGCGCCGCCGACGGGCATGTAGCCGCCGTCGGGCATGTAGGTTCCCGCGGCGACCCAGATCTCGTTGATGGTGCCGGGGCTGCCGGCCGCTTCGGCCAGGGCATCCTGCGGGTGTCGGTAGGCGGTGGCCTAGCTCTGCCCGTCGCCGCCGGGCGCGGCACCGGCATTCACGAAGCGGACCACCTGAGCACTGAGCTGGGCGGCCGGCAGCAGGATCAACATACCAATGATGGCACAACGCTTTGGGCTCAGTCCACGTTGCATGTCACAGCCTCCTTGATCTTTCACCTCGCCACCAGGATGGGATTCAGTGCAGCGATCTCGCGCCCGCGTGCGGAACCACCCAACGAAGCTATCCCTGACGCCAGGTCGCGCCCAGTCACGCGCAAAAATCAGCTTCGCGGTTTTCGGCGAATGGCCGCCGCCCCGAGCGTCAGTAGCAGCACGGTCGACGGCTCCGGCAGGAACGCGAGCCCGGCCAGCCCGCCGACCACGCCCAATTCACCAATAACATCAAGCCGACCAGTGCTCACATCCAGCAGATAGAGTTGGTTGGTCCCACCGCCGCCACCGTCGGCCACGTAAAACGCGCCGGTGACCGGGTGAACGTCCATACCCGCAACGCTGCCCAAGGCCCTACTGAGCGGGGTGCTGGCTACCACGTTACCGGTGTTCTTGTCGATGGTCAGCAGTTGCTGCAGCCCGGTGTCCAGCGCGTAGAGCGTACCGTCCAGTCCGAAGGCCCAGCCGACGGATCACCCACCAGCGTGCCGGGCAAAACGCTCGCTCGGCCGCTGGCCACGTCCAGCGTGAACAGCTTGCGCTCGCCGGTGTGCGGCAGGTCGTACAGACCGTAAAGCGTCTCCGTCGTGGGATCGAACGCCAGATCGCCCTCGGTGATGGCGCTCAGCCCCGTCGCCCCGACCAGCTCCGACGCGCCGGTGGCCGGGTCGATAATCAGCAGGCTGTTCGGGTGCACCGGGGAGACCAGATTGCTCAGCCCGTACAGCACATCGCCACGGCCGAACTCGATGCCCACGAGAAACTCGATGCAGGTCGCCCGCGGACTGCCCGCCGCCCCGGTGAGCGGGTTGACCTCGTAGAGAACGGCTCCGTCGACACCGGCAAACGAGGAACCGTACAACGGTAAGCCCTGGGCAATGGGTAGGCTCCAGGTCAATAGAACTACCATCCCAGCCAGAACCGGCATCAGCGAAGCTCTTCGCATGGCGACCCCCTTTGTTGGCCCTCTCCCGGGCGACTAGAGTAGCTGACCGTAAAGTGCTACCGTGGACCCTAACGCATAAAGTCGCTGCTGTCAAGGGCATGTAACCGCCAGCAGGAGTATCTTGCCCGAGCAAAGGTCCGGCCGCCACGCCGTGAAGCGGCGGCGCATGATCGCGTCGCCCCACCGGGCCGCCTTCTTCTCACGAGAGGCAAGCGAACAAGCCACCCAACCGGCTGGCGACGGCCGAGATTGGCGGGGTCCGTCGCCAGGACCAAGGCAACCTGTTGCTGTTCGTCCTCGACGCCTGGACACGTCCATCAACAAGTTGACTCGATCCTCAGCGAATCGGCACCCAGCGGATCCTGTCACACCCCCATGGCGTCCCTACCCATCGCGCACGCACCCATGGCGCCCCTACCCATGGCGCACCGCTCGCCTTGATTCCCCCGCGGCTAGTTCGTAGACTTCACGATGAAGAGTCGCTGTGAACGTGTTGGGCCCGATACGGCTTCGGAGCAACCGGCCGACGGCCGAGGCTCTATCGGTCCACTGGCCAATTCGTGAGAACGAGAAGATGAGCTCAAGCATTCGTATGTTGCGCGTAATCGCATGGACCAACCTTGTGGCAATGTTGATGGTCAGCGTCCCAGTCAAGGGAGACGAGAGCCCCGCCCCCGCCAAGGTGTCGCTGCCGGGCGAGGTCGCCCCCCTGCCGATCAAGGGCGTCTTCAGCATGCCCAAGTGGTCGCCGACCGGCGAGTGGATCGCAGCCAGCGGCCCGCAGCAGCAAGGCATCTACATCTTTCGCCCTGACGGGAGCGAGTTCCGCCGGGTCACCGCCGACCCCGGGGCCGGGCTGGGCTTCGCTTGGTCGCCGGACGGCACGCGAATCGCCCATCGCAGCAAGCGGTTGGCCGATCCTCCTGGGCAGCGTCGCGGCGACCGCTCCGATAAGGCCGACCAAGCCATGCAGAAACCTGAAGGCACTGATTCGCCTGACACCAAGGCGGACAGCCCCGCTGATGCCCAATCCCCCGAACCCGCCAAAGCAGAGACCGCCGACGCGAACGAGGGCAAAGACGCCGCAACCAGTTCACCAACCGACTCGGACCTGACGGATCGGCCGCAATTGCCCCAGAAACTCATTCTGTCGATCAAAGTGCTGTCGCTCGATGGGACGCCCGCGGCGACCATCACCGAGAGCACCGGCGACATCGGTTTCCCTAGCTGGGTCAACGAATCCTCACTCAGCTTCGCCGCCGGTGGCCAAGCCTGCATCTTCGGCCTCGACGGCAAGGTCATCAAACGCGGTCTGAAAACCAACGCCAACATCCTCGCCTGGGCAAGCAACATGGCCCGGGTCATCCTGGCAGACCGGGTCGAGAACGACCGCGTCGTCATCGTCGCGGACAACGGCGACCGTAAGTACCTGACCGATGAGAGCGAGGGGCGATTCTACGAACCGATCGTCTCACCCCGCGGTGACCAAGTGCTGGTGCACAGCCTGCTGGACGACCATCTCCATGTCATCAACTTAGTTGACGGGAAACGCAGAGACCTGGGCGTGGGCCTGGGCGGACGGTGGGCTCCCGAGAGCAAACGAATCGCCTGCTACGTCGCCAAGGACGATGGCCACGATATCACGGAATCCGACATCTACATGATCGACCTGTCCGACGGCAGCCGAGTGAGGATAACCGACACCCCCAACTACCAAGAGATGCACCCCTCTTGGTCGCCCGATGGCCGATCGATCGTCTGCGGCTGCGTCAAGACGGGATCCATCTTCGTGCACAAAGTTGACACCCGCGGCCAGTAACTGTCAACACAGGTACGGCCACATCTAACTCGGCAGCTTGCCGGTCTCGGTCCCCAACGGGCCGGCCCGCACGACACCGTTTCACGACTCGTCGTGGCATCCCCCTTCGCCGCTGTCTGCCCGCCATGGCGGGGCGGACAGGCGGTGGCAATCGGCGGATCCTGTGCGAGTTCCCCGGCCACCAGAGACGCGACCGCGACGTCATGGCGCCACACGCTCTCATGTGCACCAAAACGTTTTTTTTCGGTTGAATCTTGCCTCGCCCCGGGTTATCCTAAACCGAGAGTCGCAGTTGAACCCTGCCGCCACGGCAGTGCCCATTCTCGCCATGAGCCGAGGAATGCGCTTGTGCCCCGGCCCAAGGAGGGCGTTGGGTTCTGAGCGTGCCGGCAGGTGTGGCATGTGGAGATCTTGGTGCGCGCACTCACTTCAGTTTCTTAGGGAGGTCTGGGATGAAATCGACAAGAACAGGAATCAAACTGGCGGCGGTGGCCACACTTCTACTCGCTGCCGCGACGACTCATGGAGCGAAGCTGTGCATTGACCCCGGGCATGGGGGCAGCGACCCCGGCGCCGTGGGCAACGGCCTGCGCGAATGCGACATGAACCTGGACATGTCCTTGCGAGCCCGTGACTTGTTCAACGCCG
>JAAYDF010000293.1 GCA_012729395.1 Phycisphaerae bacterium | reverse complement strand
TCGCCCGCTCGCCGTCGCGTCGCAGCTCGTACCAGACCAGCAGGCTGGGCTCGTCGGAGCCGGGGTCGCGGTCGTCGTGGGCCCGGTATCGCTTACCGGTCAGCAGGTCGGTATCCCCGTCGCCGTCGATATCCGCGCCCACGAGGGTGTGCAGTTGGGAGATGGACTCATCGATGGTGTGACGCGTCCAAGCGGGCCGGCCGTCTTCACCGGTGCTTTGCTCCCACCAGTACAAGCCGTAGTCATGCGGTGAGCTGGCGGCCACGTCCTGGTCGCCGTCGCCGTCGAAGTCGTAGACCACCGGGTGATGTGTGTCGCCGCGGTCGAGTTCATGGAAGGGCCACTCGCCCTGCCGCGGATCGGCCGGGGCCTCGTACCAGCCCTGCTGTACGAGCACGTCGGGCCGGCCGTCGCGGTTGAGATCGCCCAGGCCGATGCCGTGCAGCCCACCGCCCCGCGAGCCGACGATCGTCTTGATCCACGGCTGCGTGCGGTCCGCCGGTGCCTTCCACCAGGCGACCGCCTGGGCCTTTTCGCCCGTGGGGCCAATCAGATCGATCAACCCGTCGCCATCGAGATCGCCCGCCACCACGCCCTCGGTCATGGTCGATTCGCCGATGGGGTACGCTCGCCAGTGCCCCTGGTGGTCGCTGGGGTTCTCCAGCCACGCCATGGCCGGGCCGCGGTGCACGGTCACCAGGTCCATCCGTCCGTCGCCGTTGAGATCCACCGGGTGATCGCAGCGTACATCCGCGTAGCCGTCCCATCGGGCGACAGTGCGGAACTGCCGCGGCCGCCAGTCCGGGGCCCGGTACCAGTTCTCGCCAGCCACGAGGTCGAGGCGGCCGTCGCCGTCCACGTCGGCCACAGCGCAGGCTTCCGCCTGGAATGCGGGGTCGATCACGTGCTTGCGGAAGCGCACCTCGGCCTGGGCCGAAGCCCCGGCCAGGCAGACGGTAAGAACGATGATGTGGCATCTCATGGCGATCCTCCCGCAGACCCGCGACCCTCGATGGCGGCAACCGGGGCGCGTGTCAATGTACGCCCACCGCCGCACGGATGCCAGCCTCTTCGATCGGGTGTCGGCTCACGGCTGGTCGCTGATCCATCGATCCGGTATCGTAGCGTGCACATCATGGCCCCCGATGTCGCGAGGTGACCTATGAAGCAGGTGGTGGACGTTCAGAAGCTGCGGATCGTCGAGGTGGACGACGCGGCCGCTCCGTCGGAGCAGCTTTCGGTCGAGATCTTGATTGCCGGCGGAAGCGTGGGCGGTGTGTCGGCCGCGATCGCCGCCTGCGAGGCGGGCCGAACCGTCTGTCTGACCGAGGAGACCGATTGGCTCGGCGGGCAGGCGACCAGTCAAGGCGTCAGTGCTCTGGACGAGAACCGCTACATCGAAACCACCGGGGGCACGCGCGGCTACCTGGCGTTTCGTCGAGCGATCCGCGACTGGTACCGGCAGAACGCCAAACTCAAACCCGAGGCCGCCGCGACCGAGCACCTCAACCCGGGCCGCGGCTGGGTCAGCCGGCTCTGCTTCGAGCCTCGTGCCGCCGTGCAGGTGATCGAGCAACGGCTCGCACCCTTCGTGGTCGCGGGCCGGCTGCGCATTCTTAAGCGCTGCAAACCCTGCGGGCTGACCAAGCACGACGGGCGAATCGCCACCGTCGACTTTGTCGATCTCGACTCCCGCCATCGCTACCGCGTTGCCTGCGCGATGGTCGTGGACGCCACGGAACTCGGCGACCTGCTGGCTCTCGGTGGTGCGGGTTTCATCACCGGGGCGGAATCACGCGAGCAGACCGGCGAGCCTCACGCCGCCGACACCCATGACCCCGAGGATGTGCAGAGCTTCACCTACCCCTTCGCGATCGAGCTGTGCGCCGGCGAGAAGCACCCCATCGCGTGCCCGCCCGACTATGAGCACAACCGGACCGAACAGCCCTACACCATGACGATTGTCTACGCGACGCGTGGGTCGGTGACCTACAAGATACACGAACGTGTGGAGAACACATACGGCCCGTTCTGGACCTACCGCCGACTCATCGACGCCGCCCAGTTCGACGACCCGCGTTACCCACGCGACGTGAGTATGATCAACTGGCCAGGCAACGACTACCGCGGCGGCAACATCCTGGTCGATTCGCCGGCCGAGCAGATCGCCCACCTTCAGGCGGGGAAGAACCTCAGCCTCGGCCTGCTCTACTGGCTGCAGCATGAGCTCGACCGAGACGAGGGCGGCAAGGGTTACCCCGAGTTCAAGCTACGCACCGACGTGACGGACTCCGCCGACGGCATGTCCAAGTTCCCCTACATCCGCGAATCCCGCCGCATAAAGGCCCTCAAAACCATTATCGAGCAGGAATTGGTCGCCAGCGCGCAGCAAGGCCCGCGGGCCGCCCACTTCGACGACAGCGTCGGCATCGGGCTCTACGCCATCGACATCCACGAGTCCAAACGCGGCCGCAAGCAGATCATCGACCCCGCCAAACCCTTCCAGATCCCCCTGGGGGCATTGATCTCGCGGGACACCGCCAATCTGTTGGCTGGCTGCAAGAACATCGGCACGACGCACATCAGCAACGGCTGCTATCGCGAGCACCCGATCGAATGGGCCATCGGCGAGGCCGCGGGCGAGACGGCGGCTCTCTGCCTCGAACGGGGCGCGACCCCGGCCGCGATCCGCGAGAATCCCACCGACTTGCGCACACTGCAGCGCCGGCTTGTGCTGCGCGGGGCACCGTTGATGTGGTACGACGACGTGACCCCCGACGACCCGCGCTTCGCCCGCGTGCAGATGCTGCCCTTCGAAGAGCCGGCCGTCCTCGACCGGCTCGGCGACAGCCTGCACGCGCCGTGATCGGCCGGAAACAGATCCTCAACAACAGAGCGCCAACAGCGAAGCCCCAACAGCAGAGCCGCGACCGTGAAGCGGTCTTCTCCCCAGGTAACGGACCGATCCTCCGCGGGCGTGGCTCTGCGCCTTTCCCAGTTCCCCGTTTCCGGATTTACTCGTCGGGCAGCGACTTATTCAGTGCGTTGCGGATGGTAACCAGGTCGAACACGTTGATGGCTCCATCGGCGCTGACGTCCTTGCGGTAGTTGTCTGGGGTGACCGGCAGATTGATCGCGTTACGTACCGCGACAAGGTCGAAGACATTGACGAAGCTATCGCCGTTCACGTCGCCCCGCAACACGCCGAAGCTGACCGATCCCTCGACGGGGTTCCCCTCGAGGCCGACAATGCCCGGAAATGTGAGCGTGACCCGGCTGGCATCGGGTACGTCCGCCAGCTCGACGCGAATCTCGTCGCCCCCCATCAAGATGCCGACCACCTCGCCCCCCTCCCCGCCAACCACGCAGAGGGCCACATCGGAGAGGCTCGGGGCACCGGCCGACTGGATCAGTTCGTCGAACATCACCACCACCTCGGTCGGTCCGCCCGATCGGCATTCGATGCCCTCGGACGCATCCGGGGAAGCCGCCAGCAGGTCGATGCCGAAGCTGTTCGTACCCTGCGCCGTGTGTGATTGAGCGTCGGTGATGCGTGCATATCGGCAGACGCCGCGATAGGCGATGCTCACCCCCATCGCTGCCGCACCGCAAGCGTCGTTGTACGTCCGCCCGTCGCAGCCGCAGACCGGATCCCACAAGGTCGGGCAGATCGTGGGACGATCCTGGCACACCCCTATCCCCCGGCAATCTCCGTATGGTTTCGAGCAGTACCTGCCCGGCCCGCATGATTCGTTGCCCACGCACAGGTCGGTGTTACGGCACGGTCCCTTGTGGGCCACACTCGTGCTGTGCATTGCCGCTACGCAGCTATTGCTGTAGGTCACGCCGTCACAGCCGCAGACCGGGTCGAAAAGCGTGACGCAGGCATCCGGGACAGGCGTGCAGGTCCCAGTTCCGCCACAGTAGCCTTCCGCCTTCTTGCAGAAGTAGCCGTCTGAGCAGAAATCGTCTGATAGACATCGCCAGGTTTGGGCCGATGTTGCACCGACCACGGCCAACAGCGAGAGAACCGCCACGATCAGAGACAATCGCGAGGACATGGTGAATCTCCTGACCTGAACGCCTTGCGGGGGCGAGCGACACGCGGTCACTCCCGCCAAGCGGTTATGTGCTTGATCCGCTCGCGCAGAGCGCGTCTCGATATGCCGCCGCAAGAACGCCGCCCGCTCGCGAGCGCAATGCATTATAAGCTTCCGCTCGCCCGGGGAACAAGCCGACCATTCACCTTCCCAGAGCAAGCCGGTACATGGCCCTTCATCGCCTATCCTTCCGCATGCGGTCCGATCAAGGCGGCTATTGCGTCGCACTGTCAAGGCAGGGTATGGTCACCGTCACGTGCCGGCGCGATCCGGGCTGTGGAAAGGGTTCCCCGGCAAACACACTTCACGCACCATTGGGAGAAGAACATGCACATGTGGCGATGCGGATGGCCGACGATGATCCTGGCCTGCTGGGCGGTCTGGTACGCTGCGACTTTAACTGCGGCCGAGCAATCCACGCCCACCTTGGACGCCGCCCCGTTCGCCCAGGTCTGCACCTGGGACGCTCAGCGTATGGATGGGGTTCGCGCGACCCGATTGCAGGCCATCGACGCCGATGACCTTTTCCTGGGCATGCCGCTGGCGCCCGACGGTTCGGGCGGCTACGCGGTCGCGCACACCCCCGCGACTCCCGCCTGCATTGGGCTCCGCTGGATGGAGGCCCGCCCGCTGGTTAGCGTCGGCCTGGAACTGCAGGGCGAGCGTCCGGCCGGCGATGCGTTCCGCCCGCGTGTGCAATTCTGGCACGGGGCCACGCTGTGGCAAGGCAAGTGGATGGAGCAGGAAGGCACGCTCGAAGCGACTTCCACAGGCTGGCGCTTTCGCCTGGCTACGCCGGGCGGCCTGTTCTGGAAAGTACGTTGGGTGCTCGCCACGCCCGGCGGCGCGCTTAAAGTCGGCAGCCTCTCGGCACAGACCACGTCGCCCCTGACCAACACGCGACTGCTGATCGAGCACGACCCTCCCCAGGGCGCTGAGCAACTCGCGGTCGAGCTCTACAACGGCAGCCTGATCGGTCGGCCGGACCCGCGACGGCTCAACTGGGACTCAGGCTCGCCGTTACGCATCGAGGTTCGCCACGTGCCGCCGGAGGCTACGCGCCAGATCAAGGCCGACCAGACGCTCATTCGCATTCGGCTCGGCGAGGCCGCTTTCTCCGTCGCGGTCAACGACGTGCTCGAACGCGGGCCGGTCTATGTACCCCACGTCGGTCTGTTCGTCAGCGTCGATCCGCCCGCTGTCAGCCTCGAACAATACCGCGAGGCCGTCCGTCCGCGGCGTACGATCCTCGATGAGGTTCGCGCCTTGCCCGAGCAGACCCGCGAGCGAGCCATGGCCGTCACCCACTACGACCCGCGCCTCGACGCCGGCCGCATGATGCTCTCGCTGGCCTGCGACAACGCCAAGTTCGTCACCGAGCACAACGGGACCATCCTGGCGTATGACGACTTCTCGCACGATAGGCAACACGGAGCCCCCACCTGCGTGATCGCGCCCATGTTCGGCAAGCGGCAGGTGCTCAGTCACACGCAGAGCTGGGGAATGCTCGGACTCAACCGCGCGGCCCATGGTGATCCCGCCGCCGCCCTGCCGTTGCGTATCGCCGAGCAGGCATTCTCGAAAGGGATCGGCCATCACGCCAACGGCGAGATCGTCATCCTGCTCGGCGGTCAGTACGCCCGTTTCGAGGCCCAGGTCGGCCTGCAATGGCAGGGGGGCAACACCCCCGGCAGCGTGGCCTTCCAGATCCTCGTCGACGGCGAAAAACGGTTCGACAGCGAGATCATGCGCGAGCACGACGCCGCCAAGCCGGTCCACCTTGACCTGGCCGGGGCCGACCTGCTTACCCTCCGGCTCATCGACGCCGGCGACGGCATCGGCTACGACGCGGGCAACTGGGCCGACGCCCGACTCCTGCCCGCGGGCGAGACCGGCACACCCGTCGATCTCGCGGATCTGTTCGGCCCACCTCTCACCTTTGATCGCCACCTGCACAGCAACTGGCTGCCGGCGCCGGTGATACGCACCCGCGTCGGCGACGTGGAATACCGGCAAACCCTGTTCGTGGCACCGTTCGACGGCCCCACCACCGACGATACCGTGCCCTGGTTGGCAGGCCGACCGCTGTGCGTCATCGAGCTGGCCATGGAGAATCTCTCCACCACCTCGCCAGCGCCGGCCAACGCGGCTTGGTCGTTCACTCCCGGCGGCAAGGGCATCGGGGATATCACCCTCGCCTCCGCCGGCGCCCGAGCCGTGGTCAGCACCGGCGACCGCCTGCTGGCCGTCTTCGAGCCCGCGGGCCAGGCCGTCGTCACGGCCGATACCTCCAGCAAGCATCTTTCGCTCTCCGCCCATTTGGCACCCGGCCAGACAGCCCGTGCGTTCATCTATGTCCCGGGCTGGGCGATGCCTCCGGATCACCAAGCCGAGTTGACCGGCGGCGACAGCCTGCTCATTGGCTTCGAGAAATACTGGCATCGCATCATGAATGCGGGCATGAAAATCGATCTGCCCGACGCCTGGCTGGCCAACGTGATCCGGGCCAACCTCGCCCATGTGCTCATCGCCGCCCGCAACGAGCAGGACGGCCGACTGGTCGCTCCCTGGATCGCCTCCGACCGCTACGTCACCGCCATCGACAGCGAAGGCAACTCCGTCATCCGCGGCATGATGTACTTCGGGCACTTCGACTTCGCCCGCCGCGCGTCGGAATACTACTTCAGCCGCTACCGCCCGGAAGGCTTGATGACCACCGGCTACACGCTGATGGGCAACGGCTGGCATCTGTGGTCGCTGGGCGAGTATGTCCAACTGGCGGCCGACCTCGTTTGGTTCCGCTCCGTCGCCGATCGGCCCGCGGGCCTGTGCCGATGGGTGCTCGATCAACTCGACAAGACCCGCCGCGCCGGCCTCGACGGCCGCAAGGTGCCCGAGCACGGGCTCATGCCCCCGGGCGTCCAGGCCGACTGGGACGCCTACGCCTACTACTTCTACGCCAACAGCTACTTCCACGCCGGCTTGGCCACCACCGGGCAAGCCCTCAAGGCCGTCGGCCATCCCGACGCCGACCGTATCCTCGCCGCCGCCCGCCAACTCCGCGAGGATGTTCGCCGCGCGTACCGCTACGCCCAGGCCCTCGCCCCCGTCGTGCCTCTGCGCAACGGCACCTGGGTGCCCTACTACCCGGCGTCCGTGTACACGCCCGGGCCGATCGGTGACTTCTTCCCCGGCCAGGACGCCAACCGCAGTTGGTGCTACGACGTGGAACTCGGCTCCCATCACATGGCCGCCCTCGGCACCATGGACGCCGACGAGCCGGACGTCGAGTGGATGCTCAACCACATGGAGGATGTGCACTTCCTCGCCGACGGCTGGGGCGGCTATCCCGCCGAACGCAACCGCGAGCAGTGGTTCGACATGGGCGGCTTCGCCCGCGTTCAGCCCTACTACGCCCGTAACGCCGAGCTGCTCGCCCTGCGCGACGAGGTGCGGCCATTCATCCGCACTTACTTCAACGCCCTCGCTTCGCTCATCGACGGCACCGCCCTGTCGATCTTCGAGCACTTCTCCAACTTCTGCTACAACAAAACGCACGAGACCGGGTACTTCCTCCACCAGTCGCGGACCATGCTGCTGACCGAACGCGGCCGGGAGCTGTGGATTACCCCGTTTGCTCCGTCGGCATGGTTCGAGGACGGCAAGGTCATCCAGGTGGCCGACGCCCCGACCTTCTTCGGCCCGGTCGGCTACCGCATCGCGTCCCAGATCGACCGCGGCTTCATCGAGGTGACCATCGATCCGCCCCAGCGATCCGCGCCCGAGAGCATCGTCGTGCGCCTGCGGCACCCGGAGGGTAAGCGGATCCAATCCGTCGAACTGGCCGGCCAACCGCGCCCGACCTTCGACCCCGAGCGAGAGACCGTCACCCTGAAACCCACAGACGCAACCCTCACCGTGCGCGTCCACTACTGACCGTGCCCGCAAGCGAAGGAGTTTGAACCGCGGATCCGCCTCCGCCTTGCTCCGCCGAGACGAGTAAACACGAATGAACACTGATGCTCGTCAGCCAGCAAGTTGGTGCGCATTGCCGGTGCGGAGAACATGGCAACCGCCCTGCGGTCTGGGTGACCTCGCCCGCACCTTCGCGTGCTTTGCGGCCTGCTATTCTCCACAACCGTTGGCGAGTCGAACCACCAGGGGTAATCAACGAACAGGAGGCACAGGAAGCCCTGGAAACCACACCTATTGCGTCTTGCCATCGGCGGACGAGTTCTCGCAAAGGCACACGATGAACGTGATCGAACTTTCTAAGGACGACACCAACCCCATCAGGCTTTCCGGAAGCTCAACGAATCTACATATCACTGCGTCGACTCCGACATATACCATGATCTCACATGTCCATTCGATTCCAACCACCTTAAGCTGCTTCAAGTCGGCGCGTGCCGCCTCAAGGGATTGTTCAAGCTGACTGACGAAGTCAGGCGATTTATCGCTTTCGCCGACGAGGTACAAACAACCTCCAGTGGGCTTCACTCGGCCCAAAGGCGAAGGATCTCCCTTCTCCCATTTACTCACCAGCCGAAAGGATGAACCCGCTAGAGGGCCTTCCTCGCACTCGGCGCATACACCGTCCGGAAAGTGCATTCTGATATACGCTTGTAGGCTCTTCTGCTGACCCATGAGACACCCCCTCACCCAGCGGAGCAGGAGACGCAATCCTGCTAATCAGCATTGTAGGAGACTGTCGTTTCTACGCAAAAGCCCTGGAACACGAACCGGTCCCGTGTTCCTGTTTGCTTTCCAGTCGCGACCCGCTGACTTGCGTCAGCGGCTCGACGACGCGTTGCGAGCCGACGACACGTGGCACGCTGACGCATGGCGAGCTGACGCACAGCGAGTGGACGCGGAGTGAGCTGACACACAGCGAGTGGACGCGGAGTGAGCGGACACATAGCGAGCCGACGACGCAAGTCGTCGGGTCCGGGACCCTGCCCGGCGTCCCTTGCGGCCAAGGCTGCGATGAAGTTC
>JAAYDF010000292.1 GCA_012729395.1 Phycisphaerae bacterium | reverse complement strand
CAGGGGATTTTAAGTCCCCAGCGTCTGCCATTCCGCCACTCGCCCGTGGGGTGTCATCGTAAGGCAAGCCGGCCCCGAGCGGCAAGCCGGGAGGATGGCTCGCGAGACGGACGATGTGCGGCGGCTCCGGGGTAACCGTTCACAGAGATCTCTGTGTCGCGGTGACTCGATCCGGTTGCCCACGGGCGACATCAGCAATGTCTCGAACCGCCGATCCGACTTCGCCCTGCTACGCCGTGACGAGTAGACGCGGATACACGCCGATGCCCGCCAGGAAGACAAGCCGTAGCGCGTTTGGGCAAGAGGTGGGAAGTCGCGGTCACGGGCGCCAATCGACGAGGAAGCTGGAGGTGGCGTTGGTCGAAGGTGGCGGCGTCGAGGTCGTCTCGGGGGCGACCGCGGCATGGAACTGAGCGTGATCGCCCATTTTGAAGGACCTGCCGAGGTAGGTGCCGAAGAACTCGCTGCCCGGATTGCCTCCCCCCCACATTTCCATGGAACCGCTCGGGCTTCGCACCTCAGCGCACAGCTTGGCCCTCTCAGTGAGAACGACGCTGTCCGAGACAAAGATGCGGAGTCGACCGGGGTCGCCGGTGCTCATGTTAAGCCGGCAGAAGTTATACACGCCCACGCTGCCGGATACGTACAGGTCGAGCGAGCCGCCGTCCGCGATCTGGAGCTCGCTGGCACCGCTGAAGTACACGCTGCCGTCCACTTGCAGGATCACGGGAGCGGTTACCCTCAGCACGGTCGAGTTGCCGGAAACGTTGATCCCGCTGACTCGTCGGTTCGCGCTCAGTGTGGTAGTGCCTGTATACAGACTCCAGTATCCGGAGCTGGCTGGCATCCCGTTGGGCAAGGTGATGGTGGGCATGGGAACCGCCGCCGCCAGAGCCGTCCGCGTTCCGGTGATTTGCCCGGGCGGGTAGAGAGCGATCGTGCTCACCGGGTTGCCGCCCGGCCCCACGCGTACGTGCCCTTTGACCGTGGCGGTGCCGATCTTGATCTTCTGACTGCCGGTCGCGTTGGTGGAAATGACCGCCCGGTCATTGAGCACGTTGGTTCCGCCATAGGCGCCGGCGGTGGGGTCAAAAGCGTCGATGAAGCATTGCGCTCCGGAACCGACGCCCCATATCTCGATCGTGTCGGCTACCGCGAGCGCGGGCCCGGCGGGTCTGCTGCCGACCAGAGTGGCGATCTCATCCTGGGGCAGAGCACGGTTGTAGATGCGGACATCATCGAGGCGACCGCTGAAGTTGTCGTTGTAGCCGGAAGGCGGCGCGGTCGTTTTCTTGGTACCGATGCACAGGTTGTCGTTCGTGGTGCGGATGGCCCCAGAAGCGTTCCGCGAGGCAACAAGCTGCCCGTCGTAGTAGAGCCGCATCTGCCTCGCGTCCCGATCGTAGGTGGCGGCCACATGGACCCAGGTGTCGGTTGCGGGAAGGTCGGCGGTCAGCGAGGCCACTTTGTAAAGGTCGAACTTGAGGGATCCGTCCTCGGCGGTCAGGCGAAACTGGTTGTCGGAGGCACCTTTTTGCATGATGCGGCGATTGGCGGTGACCCCGAACGCCCCGCCCCAGGTGTCCGTGTGAATCTGGGCCGCGAGTGTGATCGCGGAGGTCACGTTGAGGGCAGTGCTGCTGGGCACTGACACGAAACCTTTGCTGCCGTTCAGCGCCACGCAGCCATCAAACATGCCCTGCGAGTTCCAACTCGCCCCGGTCTGCAAGATCCCGGTATGGCCATGCCCGCTCGAATCGCTGGCCGTCTTGCCGCTGGTTTCATCGAACTTCCAGTGCCCGATGAGCGAAGGATCCCCGCCGGCGACCGGCCTGAGCACCGCCCTCGCGACATGCGAGAACCCGTCCACCCGCCCCGTCGCCGTCAAGGTCAGAAGGTGCTCGCCCCCTCCATTCTCGGCGGACAGATCACCGTCGCCATCGACGATACCGTCGCGGTCAAGGTCGACGCCATCCTCGCCGCGAACGGTAAAAAGGCCCCCTGCGAAGGGCTGATCCTCCGCCCAAACACCGTGGGTCCGCTTCTCGCGCCAGTCCGCGGTTGCCCGCACATAGGCCATCGCCCCATCGAGGGCTGTCTCGGCGATGTACCTTGCCTGGGTCTGTCGGTTGACGTTCAGGGCGATTCCCACCGCGGTGCCCTGGGCGTTCAGGTAGCTGTACCCCAGTGTCGCGGACATGATCACCGCGATCAGCGCAAGCAGCAGGGCCACGCCCCGGCGGGCGGAGTTCCGTCTTTTGCGGCCTGCTGTTCGCTGCATTCCTGGCAAGTGGGCTCCCCGTAGCCGGCGATTCCTCCCGCTCTCCCATGGGGTTATATCGGCTGGGCAGCCTGCGGCTTGATGCCCAGGACCGAGCCCCAAGGCCGAAGGAAGCCAGACGGCCTTGTCTGGCCTGCCCGGCAACGTCCGGATACACTCGGCTATGATGTGGTGGGAACCCGATTTACCGGGCCACGGGTCGGCAAAATGCCGATAAGGAACGCAAACGCAGGAGCGACTATGGGTTTCTTCATCCCCACCGCGGCAACAGGTAACGGTACGTCCCTAGCCACCTTCGGGCGGTCCGGCGAGATCATGGGCTTTTTTTACCCACGGATCGACTACGCGCACAACGTCCGCGAGGGCATGCCGGCCATTCGGCTGCTCGATGGCTCGCCCAACGGGCAGTTCATCTGGTGCTTCCAGGAAGCCTGGCGAGTGGCCCAGTCCTTCGAGCCCGCCAGCAACGTGCTCGTCACCCGGCTGGCGCACCGCGAGATGGACCTGACCGTCGAGATCAGCGACGTCCTACCGCCGGGCAGGCACGGGTTGTTGCGGCGGATCGTGGTCACCCGCGGCGAGCGGGTCAGCCCCGTCCAGTTCATGCACTACTTCCGTTTGGCGATCGGCGATGTGGAATGGCGAAACGGCGTCCAGGCCCACCGCGAGGAAAATGTCGTCGTCCAACACTTCCGGGATATCGCTCTGGCGGTGTCGGCCACCGATCCTTTCGCCGCGCAGTGCAGTTCCGTGCAGACCCTCGGGCACACAGCGACCAAGCAGGCGATGGTGACCGGACAACTCGGCACCTCGTCCCAGGCCATCGGCCGCGTCGATTTCGCCGTCGCCTTTGAGCCCGTGCATACCGCCCGCTGGGAGACGACGCTGGTCCTCGCCGGGGCGACCTCACGAGAAGGGGCGATCACCGCCGCCCGGCAACTCGTCGCCCTGGGCTTCAAGCAAGCCATTCACGACGCCAACGATCGCGTCGCCGCCGAGCTGACCGACGCTGGGCCATGCCCACGCCCCGATCTCGCCGACGCCTACGATCGCGCCGTGATCTCGCTGCACGACCTGTACGATGATTCCGAGGGCACGTTCATCGCCGCCCCCGAGTTCGACCTTGGCTACGAGCTTTCCGGAGGATACGGGTACTGCTGGCCGCGCGACGCCGCTGTCTGCGCTTTGGCCGCTCAACGTATCGGTCGGCCTGACATGGCCGCTCGGTTCTTCGAATGGTCCGCCCTCACCCAACTGGGGAACGGCCATTGGTTCCAGCGATATTGGACCGGCGGGGCGAGCGCCCCCTCCTGGTGCGTCGATCTCGACCAGATCCAGCTCGACCAGACTTGCGCGATCGTCCACGCGGCCGGCCTGTACGCCCGGCGATGCGGCGAGTCGGCGTCACGGTTCGTGGACGACTACCGCCCCATCGCACAGCGGGCCACGCGGGCTATTCTCGCCCACATGGGTGGCGACGACCTGCACCGGCCAGCCACGGATCTTTGGGAAAACAGCGTCGGCTCGTTTACCTACACCCAGGCCGCGGTGATCGCTGCCCTGCGAGAGGCCGACGAAGTATTCGGGATCGACACCGACCGCACCGGCCCCGAGGCCCGCGAGCGCCTTCGCCGCCGGCTCATCGAGGTGTTCTGGCGACCGGAGAGCGGCCGCTGGCTGCGACGCGTGACCCCGCACGGCGAACCCGACTCCACCCTCGACTCCTCCGCGATGGGGCTCATCGACCCGTGGGAAATCCTCGATCTGCGCAACCCCGAGGATCGCCGGCTGGCCCTGGCTACCATCGAGGGTATCAGCCGAGACCTCCGCAGCGAGGTCAAGGGCGGCGGGGCTATCCTGCGGTTCCAGGGCGAAGCGTACATGGGCGGCGGGCCGGGCTGCGTCAACACCATCTGGCTGGCCCTCTGCCGACTGCGTCTGGCCGCCACCGCGGACCGAGCGGAAGAACGCAGCGAGCACATCGGGCACGCCGTGGACGACCTCCGCATCGCCCTGGCCAACACCAGCCCCACAGGCCAATTGCCCGAACTCATCCCCAAGATCCACTTCGACTACTGGGCCGCCCCGCACGCGTGGGCCTGCTCCCTGCTCATCGAAACGGTAGCCGCCTTTCGATCCCTGAACCAGCACGAGGCGACGGCCTTCGACACCAAGCGACTCCGCATCCGCCGTCAGGCTCCCTCGCGATAGCGTAGCCCGCGCCCGTAGCGGTTGCCCCCCGACTTCGGCGAGCTCAGCCGAGCCGCGACTCTGTTGGTCGCGGCTCTGCTGGGCACGGCTCTACCAGAGCGCGGCTCTGCCAAGGCGCGGCTCTGCTCGGGCGCGGGTTTTGATCGCCGTGCATTCATGCTACGCTTATGCAGCGGCTGATTGTGGCCGCGTGCATGGAGGAGACCCATGCGTTGCCGCGTCTGCAACTATCGTCTTTGGCAGTTGACCACACCCCGGTGCCCGGAGTGCGGGACGCCGTTTCGACCCAGCGAGTTTGAGTTCGCCCCCGGCAGCGTGCAGTTCTGCTGCCCGGACTGCAAACAGGCGTATTACGGCACCGGGCCCAAGGGTCATCTCGAACCCCCGAGCTTCACCTGCGTCTCCTGCGGACGGGCCCTGGACATGGACGAGATGGTCCTTCTGCCCACCGAAGGTATCGAGGAGGACGAGACCCGGCCGGAAACCGTGCCCTGGCTGGATACCAAACTGGGGCGATTCCGGGCATGGTGGAATACGGTGGGCATGGCCCTGGTCCGGCCGGCCGACCTGATGAGACTGCTGCCGCTTGATAGCTCAGTCGGCCAGGCGATCTGGTTCGGGACGCTCACGCACTCGCTAGCGATCATCGGCAGCTTCGCGGTCTTCATGATCTTTCCCCTGATAGTGGCCATGACGCTTGCCGGGGGGGGCGGCCCTGGTGGCATAGAGGGCGTCATGCTCTGCACACCCCTGATGGCCCTGATACTCGTGCCCATCCTGGTGCTCGTGTGGAGCTGCCTGGTGCACGGCGTGCTGTGCATCACCGGCAAAGACGTCAAACCGTTTTCTCGCACGATCCAGGCGGTCTTCTACAGCGCCGGCGCCAACATCATCACCGCCATCCCCTGCCTGGGCATGTACGTCGGCTGGATCTGGAACCTCATCAGCCAGATCATCATGCTCAAGGAGGGGCACGGGATATCCGCCCGTCGGGCTATCGCCGCCGTCGTCCTGCCGCTGCTGCTGGCCATAGGCGTACCGGTCGCGATCCTTGTTCCAGCCGTGCGGGGCGTCCAGACCATGGCGTCAGGTGCACGCGCTCTAATGCAACGCCAGATGAGCACCAGTTCGGTCACGGCAGCCCTCACCGGCTACTGCCAGACCAGGCAAAGTGCGTGGCCGTCGCATGCTATCGAGCTGGTGACCGCAGACCTGCTACGCGTATCCGACCTGGTTGACGCGAGTACGGCAACGATGCTTGAGCAGGTCCCGATTGGTGATACGACGCTCGCTCAACTTGAGTACTTGTCGGCGGCGGAACAGGACGCGATTGCCAAAGACGTCGTTGATGCGATGCCGCCCAACGTCATCGCTCACCGCCTCGGCGACTTCGTTTTCACCTATCACGGCATTGATCTCGCGAACGCCGACCCGAACCTGTGGCTGGCAATCCTCGCCCCCGATCCGGAGAGACAGAAGCCCGCCTCCGACCCGGGATCCCTGGACGATTCCTTTCCGATCTTCGCCGGTCAGATCAGGCTGCCAGTCGCGTCGGCACCCGCGAACCCTCCACCTGTCACAAAGCCGATCCCGTTATCCAACCGCACCGCGGCCCTGGAGAGCCAGAACGCCTTGCGTGCCCAGCACGGCCTGCCCCCGCTGCCGGATATCTGGGCACTCAAGCACGGCGAGCCTGCGGTCGCCCCACCGGGTTTCATCATGCCCACGCCTGCTGCGCGCCCGGCGGAAGCTCCATCCGCAGAGAGTCAGCAACCGTGAGCCGCGTAGCTTGCCGCAAAGCTTTGACAACCGCTCGCGTTTCGGATAACCCCAGCAATCACAATCGGCCCGGCAGAGCCGCGAACCAGCAGAGCCGCGACCGTAAGGGAGCGGTCAGTGTGCGGCGAAACCTCGGAACCGCTCCCTTACAGTCGCGGCTCTGATAAACGGCTCTGATAAATGGATCTGACAAGCAATCGGCTGCACTGGAGCACGAAGCCCATGCGAACCTGCCATGTTCTGTTCATCCTTGCCGGTCTGACACCTGTCTGGACCGCTGTCGGCTTCGCCGCCGAGACGACTACGCAGCCCGCAGCCGACCCCGGCCCATGGATTCGCGTCAACCAGATCGGCTACTTGCCGGGCGACCCCAAGATCGCGATCCTCTCCAGCGGTCGGCCGCTCAGCGGAACCTTCACCGTGGGCGAGTTCCAGGCCGACATCGGGCTGGACGACGGGGCCTGGGGACCGTTCGAGCACAACTACCGGCTGGACTTCTCCGCCCTCCGCGCGCCCGGGCGCTACCGCGTCGCCTTCGGGGACACTCACTCGCTTCCCTTTGCCATCGGTGAGGACGCCTACCGCGACGTGCCCGGCCAGCTGCTCGCGTTCATGCGCCTGCAACGCTGCGGCGACAACCCCGTCACCGGCCACAAATGCCACCAGCAGGACGCGATCGACACCGTCACCGGACGCAAGCTGGACCTCGTAGGCGGATGGCATGACGCCGCCGACCGCATCAAGCACATGATCACCACCACCTACTGCGTGGCCGCCCTCAAGCTCGCCGACGCGACCGCGGAGGCCCGCTACGGCGCTGAATTGGTCCGCAAGATCCACCCCGACCCCCAGACCATCTACGTCCAGATCGCCGACGATCGTGACCACCGCCCGCCAGCCAAACTGTGGCATGAGGATCAGTCCGACTACGGCTGGGGCCCCGGCGGGCCGCGATCCGCTTGGCCGGCCACCGGCAAACCCGAGGGCCCCAAGCATCAGAACAAATCCAGCGGCAAGGCCAGCCTCGCAGGTCGAGCCAGCGCCGCCATGACCCTGATGGGCGATCTCGAAGCCGCCCGTTCCCTCTTCCGCCTCGCGGCCAACAACCCCGGCAACGCCATGTCCGTCCCCGTCAATGCCCCCTACTACTATGGCGAAAGCAGCTTCTGGGACGATCTGGAATGGGCCGCCACCGAGCTGTTCATCGCCACCGGCGAGCCCGAGTTTCGCGAGCGAGCCGTCGTATACGCCCACCAGGCCGGCGACAACCCATGGATGGGCCGCGACCACCACGGCCACTACGAGTTCTTTCCCTACGTCAACCTCGCCCACTGGCGGCTCTACCCGCACGTCGACCAAGCCACCCAACGCAAGCTCGCCGATTACTACCGCGCGGGGCTCGAACGTGTGCGCGAGCGGGCCATGGACAGTGCCTACCGCATCGGCACACCCTTCGTGTGGTGCTCGACCAACGACGTGATCGCCTTCGCCACGCAGGCCCTGCTGTACGAGAAAATGACCGGCGACCAATGCTTCCGTTCATTGGCCGCCGAGGCCCGAGACTGGATTTTCGGCCGCAACCCCTGGGGGGTATCGTTCGTGATCGGCGTGCCCCAAGGCGGCGTGTACTCCTCACGCCCCCATCACCTGTTCTACAGGCTGGCCGACCATCTGCCCGTCGGCGGACTGGTGGATGGCCCCGTCACCAAGCAGATCAACGACAGCCTCAAGTTCGACGTGTTTGGCGACGACGAATACGCCCGATTCCAGTCCGACGTGGCCGTCTACCACGACGCCTACGCCGACTTCTCAACCAACGAACCGATCATCGACGGCACCGTCTCGCTGCTGCTGCTGCTGCACCTGTGGAAGTGACCGTACCCCGGACCAGTCCGCACTGCTCACAGCAACGAGCCCCGAGCGCGAGCGAGCCGGAGGGAGTGGAAAACGCACACGCTCCCCGCACTGCTCACAGAGCAGTGCCGCACGCGTGCTTTCCTCGCTGTCTTATTGACTCGTGTTTTTCGACTTGCTCGCCAACCCCATCTGGTCGCTGACCATTAATCTCGTCTGCCGCCCAGCAAACCGGAGCGAATCAGCAGGTAGACCAGTGTCAGCATGGCGCCGATCGTTGCCGCCACGTAGGTCATGGCCGCGGCGTTGAGCACCCTGCCAACCTCGACATCCTCGCGGGCGGCGATCACACCGTTTTCCACGAGCACCCGGCGAGCCCGCCTGCTGGCGTCGAACTCGACCGGCAGATTGATCAACTGGAACAGCACCGTTAGCGAGAAGAGCAGAACGCCGGCCAGGAGCAGGCCCTGCCCCAGAGCGGTGCTCGCCAGGAGGAATCCGATCATGAAGATGATCATCGACAGGTTCCCGCCTGCCGACGCCAGGGGGACGATCCCGTTACGCAGCTTGAGAGGCGCGTACCCGCTGGCATCCTGAATGGCGTGCCCCGCCTCATGCGCGGCGACACCCACAGCCGCCAGCGATCGGCCGCTGTAGACATTGGGACTGAGCCGCAACACTTTCTTCTGCGGGTCGTAATGGTCGCCGAGCATACCGCGCGTCGGCTCGATGCCCACCCGCTGCAACCCGTGAGCCTGCAGAATACGATAGGCAGCCTCCGCTCCGGACAGCCGACTGCTCGCCGGGATCTGGCTCGCGCGGGCGAAGGAGCCCTTCACCTTCATCTGTGCCCAGCCCGCCAGCAGCATCGCCGGCGCCAGAATGATGAAGTACAGCGGGTCAAACATGATAAACGCAGTCATCGATCCCTACCTCCCTGTGATTCCCGGCACACCAAGCGGCGAACACGGCCGCCGCGAGTCTGCTCCTCCTTATACGCTGGTGAGACGCAGCAAGACCAGTGCCAATCCGCCAAACCGCTCTGTCAGCATCACGAACAGGGTTGAATGTCGTCGAGAACGGCCGCCCCGGTCAGTTTGGCAGGCCCTCATCAGTAGTCGAGTTTGAGGTCCGCCTCGCCGAGGACTTCGAAGTGGTTGCGAATCAGGACGTCGGCAGCCATCTCGATGTTGTCGACCGACAAAGCGAGGGCCGGCCCGATCTGCTCCGGCAGCAACGGATAACAGTATCCGATGTTAATCTCACAGGAGAGCAGGCACTGCCAAACGAGAAGCAGACCTTGCTTGCCAGCAGGCAGTTTCACCACGATTACTTCAGCCACACTGACAGAGAAGCCTGCCTTCGCCAGGATCTCCTTCGCCAGATCGGGAGCGTCGAACAACAGCCGCACGACCGCGCAGTCGACCGAGTCGATCACCGACAGGCCGAGAATACGCACTTCGTGTGTGTCGATGAGCTGGGTGAGGCGCAGAAGCTGCCCCACGCGGTTCTCAAGGAAGACCGACAGTTGGCGGGCGATTGGGTAGCCCTGTCCTTCGAGGGTCTCATAAGGCCCGGGAACCATACCCATGCGGCTATTCTACCTCGGTCGCCTGTTGTGCCAATCCTGAAGGCTCCCCTGCTGCCACTCTGGCAGAGGGCTGGCCTACATGTTTATCGGCAAGAATCGTAAGTATCTACACAATCAATTGTTACAAAAACATGACCGTCGGCCTACCTGCTGGCATCCGATTTGCCCATAGCCGCGTGAGGTGCTGCGCACGCGAAGAGCGAACGTGCAGCCGGAGTGCTTGGCGGCCGGGCGACGTGTGGCCGGCCGAACTTCCGGCCAACGCAAGCCGTTGGCGTACGCCGCGAGAAATGAAGGGAGTTGCAGCATGTCGAAGATCATCGGGATCGATTTGGGAACCACCAATTCCGTGGTCGCGGTCATGGAGGGCGACACCGCCAAGGTTCTCACCAACGCACAGGGATCGCGGCTCACCCCGTCGGTGGTCGGCTTCACGGAGAAAGGCGAGATCCTGGTTGGGCAGATCGCCAAGCACCAGCAGGTGACCAACCCGCAGAACACGGTTTTCTCGATCAAGCGATTCATGGGCCGACGGCACAATGAAGTGCACTCGGAAGAGAAGATCGTGCCCTACACCATCGTCGGCGGCGAGGGTGACCTGGTCAGCGTGGAGGTGCGGGGCAAGATCTGCACTCCGCCCGAAGTCTCGGCCATGGTCCTGCGCGACCTGAAGAAGACGGCCGAGGACTACTTGGGCGAGAAAGTGACCCGTGCGGTCATCACCGTGCCGGCCTACTTCAACGACTCGCAGCGGCAGGCAACCAAGGACGCCGGCGAGATTGCCGGCCTCAAGGTTGAGCGAATCATCAATGAGCCCACCGCCGCCGCCCTGGCCTACGGGATGGAGAAGAAGAAGAACGAGAAGATCGCCGTCTATGACCTCGGTGGCGGCACTTTCGATATCTCCATCCTGGATATCGGCGATAACGTGTTCGAGGTGCTCAGCACGAACGGCGACACGCATCTCGGCGGCGACGACTACGACGAGGAGCTGATCAAGTACGTTGCCGAGGAGTTCCGCAAGAAGGAAGGGATCGACCTGCGTAAGGATCCGATGGCCCTGCAACGCCTGAAGGAGGCGTGCGAGAAGGCCAAGTGCGAGCTGTCCACCACGCAGGAGACCACGATCAACCTGCCGTTCATCACCGCCGACCAGGCGGGTCCCAAGCACATGCAGGAGACTATCACGCGTAGCAAGTTCGAGCAGCTCACCGAGATGCTGACCGACCGGACGCGTAAACCCGTTCTCCAGGCGATCAAGGACGCCAAACTCAGCCCCAAGGACATTGACGAGGTGGTGCTGGTAGGCGGGTCGACGCGCATGCCCGCCGTCCAGCGGCTGGTCAAGGACATTTTCGGCAAAGAGCCCAACAAGAGCATCAACCCGGATGAGGTGGTGGCGGTTGGAGCGGCGATTCAGGGGGCGGTGCTGACCGGCGAGAAGGACGACATCGTCCTGTTGGACGTGACCCCGCTCTCGCTGGGCGTCGAGACGCTGGGTGGTGTGATGACCAAGCTCATCGAGCGGAACACCACCATCCCGACGAGCAAGAAGGAGGTCTTCAGTACGGCTGCGGACAACCAAACCGAGGTAACCATCCACGTGCTGCAGGGTGAGCGGGAGATGGCCGCCGGCAACCGCTCGCTGGGGCGGTTCAACCTCAGCGGCATTCCGCCGGCCCCTCGCGGCCTGCCGCAGGTTGAGGTTACCTTCGACATCGACGCCAACGGCATCTTGAACGTGTCCGCCAAGGATCTGGCCACGAGCAAAGCCCAGTCCATCCGCATCGAGGGATCCTCTGGTCTCAACAAGGAGGAGATCGAGCGGATGCGGCACGAGGCCGAGGAGCACGCCGCCGATGACAAGGCTCGCCGCGAGCTGGTCGATCTCAAGAATCAGGCGGATTCGCTCATCTACCAGACCGAGCGGAGCTTGCGGGAGGTCGGCGACAAGGTGCCCAGCGACGAACGAGGCAAGATCGAGTCAGCCGTCAACCAGCTCAAGGAAGCGATCAAGGGCGACGACAAGGAGGCCATCCGCAAGTCCCACGAGCAGCTCGCCTCGGCCGCCCAGACCATCGGCAAGATCGTGTACGAGGAAGCCGCTCGCAAGGCGACGGCCTCGGCCGGAGCAGCCGGCAGCGGTTCCGAAACCCCGGGCACGACCGCCGAGAGCAAGGACGAGGACGTCATCGACGCCGAGTTCGAAGAGAAGAAATGAGTGCCGGGCACGCCAGCGAGCCGGGGACGCAAGTCCCCGGGTAACCGCGAGAACAGGGATCGGTCCCGCAAAGGAGAACCGCGTCGCGAAGCGTCAAGCCGCTAGCTGGCGTGTGGGCGAATCGCGGCCCCTGCCGACTCCGTTGCAGTCTCACGTGCGGCGTTGTGGGCGATCGGAAGGCGGGGCACCTTCGATCCGTCCAAAGACCATGCGCCCGGCACTGGTCTGCAAAACGCTGGTGACCATGATGGGCACCGTCTCGCCGATCCGATCCTTACCCGATTCGACCACCACCATGGTCCCGTCCTCGAGGTAACCGACGCCTTGGCCGGCCCCCTCGCCCGGACGGATGATCTTGACCTTCATGCCCTCGCCGGGAAGGAAAACCGGCTTGAGGGCGTTGGCCAAATCGTTGATATTGACCACCTCCACGCCGCGAATGGTGGCGACCTTGTTCAGGTTGTAATCGTTGGTGACGACTCTGCCGTCTATCTTGCGAGCCAGGGTGACGAGCTGATGGTCGACCGTCTCGCCGATATCCTCTCTCGACTCGCGTGTATCCTGCAACTGCACCTCGATCTTCTGGTTCGCCTGGAGCCGATTGACCACATCCAGCCCACGACGCCCGCGGTTGCGCTTGAGCCGGTCGCCGCTGTCGGCAATCAGATGCAATTCATGCAGGACAAACCGCGGGATGAGCACCGGAGCGTCCACGTTCCAGGTCTCCAGAATGTCGGCGATGCGTCCGTCGATGATCACCGACGTGTCCAGGATCAGGGGATGCTGTCCCTTGCGCTGCTTGGCGAACTCAACATAGGGGATGACGAAGCGCACATCGTCCTTGGTCTGCAGGATGAAGCTGACGGCCAGGTAGCAGGTGACGATACCAATGAGTACCTTGGTCGTGCTTATCAGGGGCGTGCGGGCCAGGACCGGTTGATAGGCGTCCACCAGCAGATCGAGAACGATCCCCACCCCGAAAGCCACGACCATGCCAATCACCAGACCGAAGAACATACCCGACATCGCCAGCAGTGACTTTTGGGGGATGAAGATGTCGATGGCGATGACCAAGCTGGCCACCCCCAAGGCCATGATCAACGAGGGCAACGCCAGGTCCGCTCGGTGCAGCTCGGCATAGTTGAGGGCGACACCGGCTACCATGAGCACGAACATGGCTCGGATGAGATTCAGCAGCATCAACAACCTCCTGACAAATAAGGAATGATCGGGTGTCTCGGTTCCGGAATACCCCAACAATAGATAAGAGGGACCGACACATCCCGTGAGTTGGCATCTGCACTCCTGAAGATCGCGCCCTGGAAACGGAGCCTCAGCAGCCGAGCGGATAGAGACGTGCGGCGCTCCCGCCCGCGGCCCAGGGGCCCCCATGGGCCGAACCAATCAGGCACCCCTGCCCATCAGGCGGCCTGCATGGTTCGCCTTCAATATACTCCGCTGCCGACACGGAGGCAAAAAGGAAGCCGGAATGGAAAACGGCCTGCCGAGAATGCGTAGCAGGGGAGGCAGCGGTGGACCCGGTGGGAACATCGGCCTCCGTGACGCCCAGGCGGAACGAGCCGCCGAGTCCCCCATGGCCTCGGTCCTTCAACACGGGCGTCGGCCATCTCGCTTTGGCGGGTAAATCAGGTTACACTGACGGATTGCGGTCCAAGGTCCGCTGAATGAAGGTCAAGGAGAGCTTATGTCCAGCAATGTTGAGCGGCGGCGAATGGCGACAGATGAAACCTGGCGCGTTTTCCGCATCATGGCAGAGTTCGTCGAGGGCTTCGAGTTGATGAGCCAGCTCGGGCCGGCCGTCACGGTCTATGGCTCGTCCAGGCTCTCGCCAGACACACCGAGCTACCAGCAAGCGGTCCAGATGGGCGCCAAGCTGAGCGAGGCAGGCTTCGCGGTGGTGACCGGCGGCGGCCCGGGCATCATGGAAGCGGCCAACAAGGGGGCCTACGAGGCGGGCGGCGTGAGCGTGGGGCTGAATATCAGCATTCCCACCGAGCAGCACGCCAACCCGTATGTAACCCTAGCCATGAACTTTGATTACTTCTTCGCCCGCAAAGTGATGTTCGTGAAGTACGCGGTGGCCCTGGTCTGTTTTCCCGGCGGGTTCGGCACGCTGGACGAGCTCTTTGAAACGCTGACTCTCCTTCAGACGCACAAGACACGGCTCTCCCCGGTTGTGCTGATAGGCGTGGAGTTCTGGACGCCGCTGATCAAATGGCTGGAGCAGACCTTGCTTGAAGGGTATGGAACAATCGGTGCTCCCGACCTGCAACTGTTCATGCTCACCGACGACCTGGATAAGGCCGTAGCCCATATCGTGGACAAGGCGGCCCAACAGGGTCCGTTGTGGCAGCAGCCGCTGTTGGGCTACAACGTGTGACCCGCTCGTTGAGGACCATGACCTCATTGGGCCCGTCTGGAGCATTCGGGGAAGCCCCATGGCTCACAGCTCGACAGCATGCCGGTCAGCCGCCCAGACCCGCGGCTTGCTCGTAGCCCTCTGCGTCGGGGCGATCGCAAGTTTGGCAATTGCCCAAGCCCCGCCCGGTGATTTGGCCCAGATTGAGCTGCTGCAGAACACCCTCGCGACTGTGGCGGAAGGTGTTCGGCCGGCGGTGGTCGCCATCGTGGCCACGCGTCCCCTCGACACCGTCAATCCTCAGGAAGTGCCCGAAAGCGGTCCCGATGGCGACCATCGACTACCCGATCACGTGGTGCCGGCCGTGGGTAGCGGCATTATCATTGACTCGAATGGCGTGATCCTGACCAATGAGCACGTGGTCCACGGTGCCTTGCCGGCTGACATCACTTGCATTCTTTCCGATGGCGAATCCTATCGCGCTCAGGAAGTCAACAGCGACCCGCGCCGCGACCTCGCCGTGCTGCGGATCAACGCCAGGGGGCTGTCGGCGGCGCGGTTGGGCGACCTGGCCGACGTACGACAGGGGCACTTCGCGATCGTGATGGGCAACCCATTTGGATCCGCGTCCGAAAGCCACGGGACGCCGGCCATGTCCTTCGGCATCATCAGTGCCCTCGGGCGCGGGCTGACCCGTCAGCTTGATCCACTCATGACCGACCGCTACTACGGCAACCTCATCCAGACCGACGCCCGCATCAACCCGGGCAACAGCGGCGGACCGTTACTCAACATCAAAGGCGAGGTCATCGGAATCAACACGGCGATTTCGACCCGGTCGGGCACAAGCGAAGGAGTCGGATATGCCATTCCGCTGGACCGAACCACGAAGGAAATCATCGCTCAGTTGGCTCGGGGCGAGGCGGTCGAGTACGGCTTTCTGGGCGTGGGGCTGCGGTCCACCACAGACGCTGATCGGCAGGCGGCGGGAGCCCCCGACAGGGGTGGTGCGACCGTTGCCTCGGTCGAGTTCGGGACACCGGCAGCCAGCGCGAATCTCCAGGCTGGCGACGTGGTCGTCGCTTTTGACGGCCAATCGGTAAGCAACGCGGATGACCTCATCGGTCTGGTCGGAGGTGCCCGAGTAGGCGTGCCGGTCAACCTGACTCTCTACCGCGACAAGAAACGAATGAACACCGCGGTGGTGCCCGCTCGCCGCAAGCTACCGCCGCCCAACACATGCAGATGGCGTGGTGCCAAACTGGCCCATCCGGATTGGGAAATCTGCCTGGCGCACAAGCTGCCCGCCGACGTGACTGGCGTGGTGATCACCGAGGTCGAAGCCAACAGCCCGGCTGCCAAAGCAGGACTCCTTGTCGGACAAGTGATCCAGCAGATCGACGGTGTCCGCATTCAGGGTATTCAGCGCATGCTGAGAGTTGCCGAGAAAACAGGCGCTCCGGTGACAGTCCTGATCCGCGGCGATCCGCCCCTCGAGCTGACACTGCCGTAGCAGACCTCGTGTGTCCGCTCTGCGGTAGCTTCTCAGCCTCATACTTGGTGATGCCGCGAGCGACACCGGCGTCTCACTCGTGATCGGATGGTGTGGAACTTTTGAAACGAGTTTACCTGGAAACGATGGGCTGCCAGATGAACGTGCTCGACAGCGAGTTGGTTCTCGGGCAGCTCTGCGCATTGGGATACGAACCGACCCACGAACTCGCGTCCGCCGATCTGGTGCTGCTGAACACCTGCAGTGTACGGCAACACGCGGAGGACAAGGTCTACAGCCGCCTGGGCGAAGTCGGCCGGGCCAAGGCAAAGCACCCGGAGATGCTCGTCGGGGTCATCGGCTGCATGGCCGAGCGCGACCACGAGGGTTTGCGGCGTCGAGCCCGACACGTTGATCTGCTCTGCGGTCCTGGCAACCTCAATGAGATTCCAGCGTTGATTGAGGAGATCGAGCTCGCACGTCGGGAGCACGGAAAGCTGACGGTTGCCCTGGCCCTGGAACACGACCACTCTCGCCGAGAGCCCGCCGCCCGGCGAACACTGCTGTACGACAGCATCGAGGCTCTCGACATCTCCCGCACCAAACCCATGGAAGGCAGCCTGCTCCAATCCTATGTCCGCGTACAACGGGGATGCGACAAGTTCTGCACCTTCTGCGTGGTGCCCTTCACCCGTGGCCCCGAGCGAAGCCGCCCTCCCGGGCATATTGTCGAGGAGGCCCGGCGACTTGTGGATCTCGGGGCGCGCGAGATCACTCTACTGGGCCAGACCGTCAACAGCTACTCGTATGACGAAGGGACCCGCGTGACCCGGTTTGCCGAGCTGCTTGCCCGTGTGCACGAGGTGCCCGGCCTGGAACGGCTTCGGTTCGTGACCAGCTATCCGGGGGACTTCACGGACGACATTCTGGAGGCCATGCGCGATCTGCCGCGGCTGTGTGAGTATCTCCACCTGCCGGCCCAGAGCGGGTCCAACGCGGTCCTGAAACGCATGCGGCGGCAGTATACGGTAGAGCAATACGTCGAGCTGTTCGAGCGTGCCCGGGCGATGGTGCCGGGGATTTCCCTGGCCGGCGACTTCATCGTCGGGTTCAGCGGGGAGACAGAAGAGGAGCACGCGGCCACCCTCGCCCTACTCACTCGGGTACGGTACAAGAACGTCTACATGTTCAAGTACTCCGAGCGGCCGGGCACCCTCGCCGAGCGACGCATGATCGACGATATCCCCGAAGATGTGAAGAGCCGGCGACACGCGGAGTTGAGCACGCTTCAGCACGAGATCTCGCTGGCCCACCACCAAGCCCTCGTCGGACAGTGCGTCGAGGTGCTGGTCGAGGGTTACAGCAAGGCGGCCGTTCGGGCCCAGGAAAGCGAACAAAGCCGTGGGCAGGAAACCTCCTGGCGTCGTTCGGATCAGCTGACCGGGCGGACGCGGACGGACGAGATCGTCGTCTTCAGCGGCTCACCATCGCTCATCGG
Source organism: Phycisphaerae bacterium (assembly GCA_012729395.1). GTDB lineage: Bacteria > Planctomycetota > Phycisphaerae > UBA1845 > PWPN01 > JAAYDF01. The sequence continues at coordinate 19,863 of JAAYDF010000292.1, read as the reverse complement.
ACAGCTCGCGACCATCCGCGTGACCGCAGCCACCGCACTGACGTTGCACGGCGAGGTGGCATCGGGGCCCGGCCCGCTTGTTTCTTCGCCCACGGTGTGATATCAACGCCCGCGAACGCGAGACGGCCACCCCGGTGGCGGTCCGATTGACTGTAAGCACCGTCCGTCAGCGGCCGCGCGGGGCCGCCGCGACAGGAAGGCGAGATCCGACGCCACCGCCAAGGGAGGCCGCACAGCTCATGATTGTCACCATTGATGGACCCGCCGGCTCGGGCAAATCAACCGCCGCGCGCAAGCTGGCCGCCTTGCTGGGTATTCCTTACCTCGATACCGGCGCCATGTATCGGGCGATCACCCTCAAGGCCCTCGACACGGGCGTCTCATTGGACGACCCCGATGCGCTGGTCGCCCTGGCGAAGGCTACCGATATCCAACTCGATTGCGGCCCGACTTATGTCCGGGTCATGATGGACGGGCGGGATGTGAGCGAGGCCATCCGCTCGATGCGGGTCAGCCAGCACACCAACCCCATCGCTCGGAATCCACGTATCCGCGAGGTTCTGGTTCGCAAGCAGGCCGAGATAGGACGCAGGCTCGGTTCGCTGGTCACCGAGGGCCGCGATCAAGGCAGCGTCGTGTTCCCCAATGCCGACGTCAAGTTCCTGCTCGACGCGGCGGACACCAAACGAGCGGAGCGACGATACGTCGAGATCCAGGCCGACGGCGAAGACGTAAACTACGAGGATGTGCTGGCCAATATCCGGGCTCGCGACGCCAACGACCAAAAACAGTGGGCCGGCTTGCTGGAGTCCAAGCAGGCGGTGCACATCGACACGACGCACATGACGATTGCCCAGGTCGTCGAGCACCTGCAAGCCGAAATCGAGCGGCAAATGGCCGGCCGGAGCCGTTGAGACCGATGCGCATCTTTGGCATCAAACCGACATATGCGATCTGCCGATTCATCTGTCAATGGGTCTGCACGCTGTACATCCGTTCACGGTGCTTCGGCCTGCGACATGTGCCGCGCGAGGGACCCGTTCTTCTGGTCTGTAATCACCAGAGCTTCATGGACCCCGTCCTGGCGGGCATCTCCCTGCATCGCGAGGCTAGCTTCATGGCCCGCGACACCCTGTTTCGCCATCCGCTGTTTGGCCGCCTGCTCCACCGATTGAATGCCTTCCCGGTGCGGCGCGGCACGGCCGACATCGGCGCTATCAAGGAGTCGTTGCGCCGACTCAAGCAGGGGCACGTCCTCGTGGTTTTCCCCGAGGGCACACGTACACCCGACGGCCGCATCAAGGACATGCTCCCCGGGTTAGGCACTATCGCGAAGAAAGCCCGGATCCCCATCGTCCCCACCTTGATCGACGGGATGCAGCACGCATGGCCCAGAGCTCGGCTTCTGCCCCACCCCGGGGACGTGGTCGTCGAATACGGCCCTGCCCTGTGGCCCGAGGAGTACGCCGACCTGAGTGTCGATGAACTGATGAACCTCCTTCGCGCCCGCCTGATGGAAATGCAGAGCCGTTGGCGTAGCCGGCGACGTCCAAGCTACTTACAATGAGGTGGACGCTACGGCATCAGTGTCTCGCCGGAAACCCCATCAGGTGTGGTGTAGAGTTTGGGGCGGTCAGGGCATGTTCCTGTAACGCCTGGTCACCCTGTCGAGCGGTCCCGGCACGAGGAGTACAATGCAAGTCAAGCTGGCTCGCAAACGTGGATTCTGTTTCGGCGTCGAGGATGCCATCGAACTCGCCGAACGCACACTGGCGGAGCATGAGCCCGGTCACGTGGTCGCTCTCGGGCCGGTCATCCACAACCGGCAAGTGGTCGAGCAACTCGAACGAGCCGGCCTCAACCAGTCCGCCGAACTCGAACGGCTCGCTCCCCACACGACCGTGCTCATCCGCTCACACGGTGTCGGACCCGAAACCTACGACCAGGCGCGAGATCTCCAGCTAGAACTGGTGGACGCGACCTGCGTTCTGGTCAAGCGAGCGCAGACGGTCGTTCGGCAGCTGCACGAGGAGGGCTATCAGGTCGTCATGATCGGCGACGCGAATCATCCCGAAGTCCGCGGGGTCACCAGCTACGCGCCCAACGTGATCGTGGTCGACCGGGAGGAGGATTTGGCGGCAGCCCTGCCCTCGCGCGGCCGATTGGGGATCGTCGCCCAAACCACCCACGCTCCCGAGCATGTGGCCCAGATGATCGGGGCCATCGCTCGCCACCCTTTCCGCGAGCTGAAGATCGTGAATACGCTCTGTCTCGAGGTGGTCCGCCGCCAGGAAGCCGCCGCGGAACTTGCCCGCGAAGTAGACGTCATGTTCGTGCTCGGCGGCCTGCACTCGGCCAACACGCAGGAACTGGCCAGGATCTGCAGCGAGGTGGGCGTGGACACCTACCACCTCGAAACTTGGGGGCAATTTCGGCCGGAGATGGCTCGAGGCCACCAGGTCGCCGGTGTCACCGCCGGAGCCTCAACCCCTGACTTCATCATCAACGAGTTCGCCGACCAACTGCGGCAGTTCGATCCCTTGCCCGGCTCTCCCTCCACCACGTGACGCGGGAACCTCGTGGCCCCATCGCCGACCGCCACGCCCCCACGTACTCGTGTGGCACCGCGCCGTGAGCAATGCGTCGCGTGCGTATTCGTGTGGCACTGCTTTGTGAGCAGTGTTTCGTGTGCGTGGCTTTCTTGCCCTTGGCCTTGCTCGTCAGCAGGCCCGGGCCGCACGACACATCCCCGTCCTGGCTTGCATCACCGGCCTGCCGGGGATACATACAACAGACAACCAAGCTCAGCCCGGGCGGCTGAGTGGCCCCGTAATAAGGAACCGCACAACCATGTCTGCTTACCAACTTCCCGAGACCAGTCGCCCCGTTCAGGTCAAGTCCAAACAGGTTCTGCTCGTCGCCAGCGGCGATCTTCGTCTGTCCGCCAATCAGAACTGCTGGCCCGCCCAACGCGATATGGAGAAGGCCCTCACCCAGGCGGTGGCCGCCGCCGGGTACGAGTTGGTCCGTGCCCATCCCTACAAACCCACCGAGAAGCACGGCTTCATCGGCTCGCAGAAGGAAGGAATGGCCGTCTTCGCCAAGATCGACCCTCACGCACCGCTCATCGTCGCTGAGGCAGTCTGGCAATACACGCATCACGTGCTTGCCGGCCTGACTACGCACCAAGGGCCGATCTGCACCGTCGCCAACTGGTCCGGCACCTGGCCCGGCCTGGTGGGCATGCTCAACCTCAACGGCTCGCTGACCAAGGCCGGTGTCAAGTACTCAACCCTGTGGAGCGAGGACTTCACCGACGACGATTTCACCCGCAAGCTCGCCACTTGGCTCAAGACCGGCACCGTCAAACACAAGACCGACCACGTTGTGCCGCTCAAGAAGGTCTCCATCCCCGCGGCGGAACGACAGCTCGGCGAAGCCCTGGCCACACAGCTTCGACGCGAAAAGGCCATCATGGGCATCTTCGACGAAGGCTGCATGGGCATGTTCAACGCCATCATCCCCGACCACCTGCTGCATCCGACCGGCGTATTCAAGGAAAGGCTCAGCCAGTCGGCCCTGTACTACGAAACCATGCAGACCAGCGACGGGGACGCCCTGGCCGTCCGCCAGTGGATGGAGGCCAAGGGCATGAAGTTCCTCACCGGCTCCAACCCCCAGACCGATCTGACCGACGAGCAGGTCCTCCTGCAATGCAAGATGTACATCGCCGCGCTGCGTATCGCGGATGACTTTGGCTGCCATACGATCGGCATTCAGTACCAGCAAGGGCTCAAGGATCTGCTGCCCGCCAGTGACCTTGTCGAGGGCATGCTCAACAACCGCGAACGCCCGCCGGTCAAGAGCCGCGACGGCAAACGCGTGCTCTACAGGGGCGAGCCTTTGCCGCACTTCAACGAAGTCGACGAATGCGTCGGGTTGGACAACATCCTGACCTACCGCGTCCACAAGGCGATGGGCCAGCCGGTCGAATGCACGCTGCACGATGTACGTTGGGGCGACTGGGACGCCTCCGGCACGGTCAAGGAGTATGTCTGGGTTTTCGAGATCAGCGGCTCGGTGCCCCCCGCTCACCTCGTCGGCGGCTGGAAAGGGGCGTCGAGCGAGCGTCAGCCGGCCATGTACTTCCGCCTCGGTGGGGGCACGATCAAGGGCGTCAGCAAACCCGGCGAAACCGTCTGGTCGCGCGTCTTTGTCGAGAATGACCGATTGAAGATGGATATTGGCCGGGCCGGCGTTGTCACGCTGCCCAAGGCGGAGACCGAACGCCGCCTCAAAGCCACGACCTACCAATGGCCGATCATGCACGCGGTGACCTATGGCGTCAGCCGCGACCAGTTCATGGCCCGCCACAAAGCCAACCACGTCCACGTCGTCTACGCCAAGAACGTCACCGACGCCGACCGGGCCCTCTTTGCCCGAGCCGCCATGGCCAACGCGCTGGGCATCGAGGTATCTATCTGCGGCACGCGGAAAGACGGAGCGAAGTGGTAACAGTGTACGCATTTCCGCGAAGTCACCTTCTACCGAGCCCCTGAACCCGGACGCACCCCAACCTCTCTGATCGTATCGCAACACTCGCACCCACTGTTACCCGGGCCGTCCGCAATCAACGCCGCCGATACCCGGCAACGCACGCCCCGAGGAGCAACAACCCCAATGTGGCCGGCTCCGGAATACACCGCGTCCCGATCGCCAGGGCGGTCCAGTTGAAGTCGTTGATCTTGATTTTCTCGTTTTCAGGCTGCGGATCGATAGTGTACTTGAGCAGGAACTGATTACTGAGGTTTAGCAACCCCATGTTGCCTTCTGCGCCATCGTATGTCACCGTGCTTCCCGCGGCAACGACTTCAAAAGCACCCGGAAGCGGTGGCACCGTCTGAATATCCGGCCATGTAACGAGAATGTAGAGTTTCTTGACGTTCTTCTCGATCTTCAGATTGGGAAATGTGTAGAACTTCTGCGCATCGGGGCCCGTCACGGGATCCGGCGCCTCTCCCGGTCCAATCCATCGCCACTCAATGATGGGATTCTGACTACCCGGATTGATGATCGTGCCGTCCCACTCGTAGTCCAGGTCCGGAGGCAACGACAAAGCCAGGAGCGCATTCGCGCCCAACAACACCACAGACACAGCCAACGTGAGCAATCTGGTCACACGCATGTCCTTCTCCTTGTCAATGGCCGGATCGCATGGCCCCGCCACGGCATCAGCGACTCCGGCAGGCCTGAACCGACACGTTCGAGGTGGTTTGGCCCGGCATAACCGCCGAGCCTTATCCTGTTGCGACGCCGCATGCCGACGCCCCTCTTTCACAAGGTTGCTTGTGGGCGCTCAAGAACAGCGGTTCTTCCTTGCACGTCACAAGGGCGAGGAGGGATGCCATGCATCCTGTGGCATGACCTCTGCCCGCCTCCTGATCTCCCATTGTCTCAATCGCCGGCAGCCCCGCAAGTCGGCGGAACCACTGTCAGTTGCGGAAGGGACAGGTACCAGCGGCATAGCGACTGCAGACAGGATCAAGAGGGGTATCCAACTCGCAGGTCAGCGTCAGGAAGGACTCGTACAGATGGATTGCCAGTGCAGCGCGGTTGGCGACACCCAGTTTGCGGTACAACCGCTCGACGTGCGTGCGCAGGGTGTGAGCGGACATACCCAACTCGTCGGCAATGTGCGATTCCTTGTGATTGCCGAACAGGTGGCGAACGATCTGGCTCTCCCGATGCGACAAAGACAGCCGGGCACAGAGTAGATCGTAGGCGGACTCCATGAAGAACCGGGGGCGCGTCTCGCTGACGGGCTGAGCCATGGGGATATCCTCCAGGTTCGCCTGTAGCCTTCCCCTCACACATTCCACCCTGGGGCCGGGCCACCGGCAGACTCGGCACCGGGCGGCCGTCAAGTTGAACAGCTAGTGTACAATCCTTCCTTCCGCACGCAACCCCATCACTGGCACTGCCCCGAGTACCTCCACGCGTGGCACTGCCCCGAGTACCTCTACGCGTGGCACGGCATCGAGTACCTCCACGCGTGGCACTGCTCTGTGAGCAGTGCGGACAGCGTGCACGCTCGCGGCTGCGTGCAATCAGTCCCTATATCACCGCGTGTGCCGCTGCGAGCAGTGCAGATGTCAGTGCCCCGGGAGCAGCGAGACGAGCTGGTCGATTTCGCCCGTGGTGTTGTAGAAGTGCGGACTGACCCGCAGCCGGCCTTCGCGCAATGCAGTGACCACCCGGTGCTCGGATTCGAGCTGACCACGCAGGGCGGCCAAGTCGTGCCGGTCGGAGGTGAAGGTCACGATCCCGCTAGCCTCGCCCGGCGCCCGCGAGGATACCACGCGGTACCCCTTCTCGCTCAGTCCCACCACCAGCCGATCGGTCAGCATCAGCACCTGGGCCCCGACCTTGTCCATCCCGATGTCGCGGAACATCTCGATCGACGCACCGAGGCCGTAGATCCCCGCGATGTTGTAGCTGCCGATGTCGAACCGGCACGCGGTATTCACATACTCAAACAGGTAGTTGCCGTAATCGCGGGCGTCTTTCATGCACATCCACCCGGCGATCACCGGCTGCAAGCGAGCCAGCAGCGAACGGTTGCAGTAGAAGATGCCGCAGCCTTCCGGGGCACACAGCCACTTGTGCCCGTCCGCCGACAGAAAATCGATCTGCATGGCCCGCACATCCAGCGGCAGCATGCCCAACATCTGGATCGCGTCCACGCAGAACAGGACGCCCTTCTCCTTGCAGATGCGACCCAACTCCGCCAAATCCGTGCGAAAGCCGCTGGCATATTGCACCGCGGAGATGGTGACCACCTTTGTTCGACCGTCGATGGCTCCGACAATCCGCTCCAACGGAATACGCCCATCCTCCTCGCCCACCGTCTTCAGTTGGACCCCGCGTGCCTCCAGACCCATCCAGGGGTACATATTGGCGGGGAACTCGACTCGGGTGGTCACCACGTTGTCGCCCGCGGTCCAGTCCAGACCGTTGGCCACCCAGCCCAGTCCCTCGGTCGTATTCTTGACGAACGTGACCTCGTCCGGGCCGGCGTTGATGAACTCCGCCGCCACTTGCCTCACATGCTCCGCGTGCTGGTAGAAGCCCGCGTGCAGACCCGCCTCATCGAGCCCCTCCCGCACGTATTTCCGCACCGCCTCCGCGGCCGGCTTGCTCAGCGGGGCCACCGCGGCATGGTTCAGGAAGTTGTAGTTCCGCGTTACCGGAAACAGTTTACGAATCTCGTCCATATCCATATCGACCCTCGTCTCAGCATCTCATGCCCCAGCGTGCATACCACCATGACCCCAGCGGGCGGCTTAACCTCGACACCCGGCGAGACGATGGTGCCGCACGGGTTCGCCGCTCAAACCACACCTTCTGGCCAGCGGAGTCGGCCCAGAACCCGCGTCACTACCTGGGCTCAGTTTATACTCGGACCCTGATCCCGCCAAACAGTTTTTTCGAAGGCCTTCAATCGCCAATTCCGTTTGCCCGCTTCAGCGAATGAATCGTACGGTTCTCCCGCACACAGCATGCGCCCGATCGTGAGTATCCGATAACCGTCAACCCACGGAATCGAAAGCTTGGTCGGGTGCCCATGCGATGCGGGGGCTCACGACCCCTCGCACGCCCGCTGACGGGCTCGCCGTACCGCAGCCAGACAAACGTTGAAACGGGGTGAACGATGATGCTTTCCTCGCGCGCGGGGCGGATGGCAACCGCCGGGCTCTGGACAGCGATGATGACATGGGGCTGCGCACCGGCCGTTCCGATCGCCTCGGACCGAGACGAAACGGACGGCCTTCGGGAGTTGCCCAGCGACACCCGATACGTTGAAACCGAACCCAACGACATCTTCGAGCAGGCGGAATCCATTCTCGGCGTCGACCGCTTTGAGATCTCCGGTGCCATTGGTGTCGGCCTGCCTTGGGACAACGATGTCTTCCTCATCGGCTCCGCGGCCGCGGGAGACCGTATCCAAATCGAAATCGAGACCAGCCGGGGAGCCGACGTAGTACTCGGCTTGCTCGATAGCGCTCATCGCCTGCTGGCGTACACCGATCCATGGAGCCCGACCAGCGGCCCCAACTCAGTCGACCTCGTGATTCGCGAGGATGTGTCTGCCCTGTACATCGTGATGGGGACCCGGTCCGCCTCGGCCTTCGCCCGGCCGTATACCGTCCAGGTCGATATCGCCCGCGGCACAAGTGTCCTCGGTTATCAGCCACAAATCATCGTCCTGAGCTTCCTGGGCGCTGAAGACGTGCGGATCGCCAGCCGCCAGCCGGTCGACGTGCCCGCCTTCGACGCAGCCGCCATCGACCCGAGTTTCACGGGCCAGACCGAGGCCATTGCCGACCTCATCGTCGACCGGGTACGCGACCACTTCGCCGGCCTCGATGTCGAGATCTACCGCGACAGCGACACGGGCATCCCACCCCAGAACCGCTCGGTTGTCTACTTTGGCACGTACGACCCCAGACTTCTCGGACTCGCGGAGAACATCGACCCGTTCAATACCAACACCGAACAGGCCGCCATTCTGTTCACCGACACCTTTGCCCTTTTCAGCGTCCTCTATCCCACGGTAGACGAGATGGCCCAGGTGCTGGCTAACGTGGCCAGCCACGAAGTCGGACATCTGCTGGGATTACGGCACACCGCCGATCCGGATGATCTCATGGACGTGACCGCGACCGCCAGCCGCATGCTCCGCAAACAGTGGTTCCTGCTCGCTGATCTGCACGAGTCCGTGCTGCCCGCCGGCAGGCAGGATTCCCCCACGTTGCTGGCCTGGACCCTGGGTGGATCGCTCTTACCCCCGCCGGCCTACCTTGCCATGGAGCAGTCCATCAGCCGATCAGTTCCTGATCTCGCCTCCGAGCAGGATTTTCACGTCCCCCGCCATCTGCTGAGCACCTCAGGCTGTGGAGACGACTGCGACTGGTGACCGGTCATCAAGCCGATTTGACGCAGAGACCAACCGCCGGCCACCTCACCACCCCCATCCGGGCTTGCCCGACGGCCAAATACCACGTCGGGCGAGGGCTCTCCTGCCGCAACGAAGGGGGCTGGACCGGCCGATATTTGTGCCCGGCGCGCCCGCTCCCCCGATGGATGTCACCATTGGCACGGAAATGGGTATAATGCATCGAGACGGCACAGTGATGACCCTGCGCCGGGTGTCTGGCGTTGCTCCGCATGGCGAGGGCGAGCGGTTGGGCACTCGCGGGATTCAGCGTTCAGTCGAGGACGACTGGAATACGTGCTCCTGCCGCACCCGGCGAGAACGCGGTCGCACCCATGTTTGCCGCCGGGTTCCGGCACACAGTTGAGGATGACGCGGTGGCTACGCTCGTTGTACTTCAGGGACCAGACAAGGGACGGACATTCCGCACCCTGGACGAGCCGGCTATCCTCGGCCGCGAGGGCGACCAGATCCCCTTGACGGATCGCACCGTTTCCCGCCGACATGCGGAGATCCACCCCGAGAACGGCATGTGGGTGCTCCAGGATCTCCGCAGCGCCAACGGCACCTACATCAACGGGATGCGTGTCCGTCGGCCTGTGCGGCTCAAACATGGAGACCAAATCCGGGTCGGGGCGAGCGTCCTGGTCTACGCCAGCGATCAGTCGATCGACCTGCTGGGCAGGGTGACCCCGCCGCGCGATTTGGTCAATCTCGACGTCAGCAGCGGAAACGTCGACTCCGCGATCATCTCGAGCCTGCCCAGCGATGAGTCGGTCATCATTGCCGGGCCCGAGCTCACCGAGGCCGCCAGAGCTTGGCGAGCCATGAGCGAGTTGACCGCGGCCATCGGTGCGATCATGGACCCCGAGCAACTCCTCGAGCGGGTCATGGACGTGATCCGCGATGAGTTGCCGGTCGATCACGGCTTCATTCTCATGTACGACTCCGAGGGCGCCGAACTGATCCCCAAGGTCGTGCGCTATCGCCGAGGCCTGCGAGCCTCGAAGGGGAAGATCTCCACCTCTCGGCGAATCGTGCAGCACGTCGTGGAACATCGCGAGGCCGTCCTTTGCACGAACGCGATGACCGATGCCCGGTTCACCACCGAAGACGTCGAGGATAGCATTCACAGTTTCGGTCTGCGCTCGGTAATCTGCGCCCCGATCATCGTGCGTGACCTGCTGCTGGGCGTGATCCACATCGACAGCGCGGCCGTCAGCCACACGTACACGCAGGAGCAGCTCCGGCTGATGGGGACAATCGGCCAGATGACCGGGCTGGCGATTCAGAACGCCATGCTCGTCCAGCAACAGATGCAGACAGCCCGGCTGGCGGCGGTCGGAGAGACCGTGGCCTATCTCTCCCACAACATCAAGAATGTTCTGCAGGCCCTGCAAGCGGGCGCCGACGTGGTCGACATGGGCCTCAAGAAGGAGAGCATCGGGACGGTGGACCAGGGCTGGCAGATCGTGCTGCGGAACCTCGAGCGGATCATGGAAATGACCATGAACATGCTCAGCTTCAGTAAGACGCGCGAGCCCAACCTCAGGCCCACAGTCCTCAATCAAATCGTAGCCGATGCCATCGCCGGCCTGCAGAAGAAAGCCGACGAACGCGAGGTCGCTCTCCTCCGCGATTTTGAGGAGCCCTTCCCTCCCATCCCGCTGGACCCGGACGGGATTTCGCAGGTCGCGTTCAACCTCATTGGCAACGCCATCGACGCGGTCAGCCCAGGCAGCGGGGTGGTCAACGTAGCCACCCGTTTCAACAGCGAGGAAGGCATCGCGGACCTGATCATTAAGGACAACGGCCCGGGCATCGAGCCGGACCGCATCGAGGAGATGTTCGAGCCCTTCAAATCCACGAAGGGCCAAGGCGGTACGGGTCTGGGCCTGCCCGTCGCGCGCAAGATCGTTCGCGAACACCACGGCCGCACGGTCGTCGAAAGCACGCCGGGCGAAGGGACGACCTTCCGCATCCGGCTGCCCGCACAGGAAATGCCTCGGGCCAGTGCCGAGACGTACGCCACCTTGGATTGACCGCCTCCCCCCCATCCGGACGCCGACTCAGCGCTTCCTCGGTTCGCCGACGTTGAGGCTGTCGGCGATGGGGTCATACTCGATCCGTGCGCCAAGGCGCCAGGACATCCCCGCCATGGTCGTCGCCAGAGCGTGATTGAAGGCGGCATCCACGCCGGCACGAGTCGGGCACCGCGTTCGCACGGCGCGGAAGAAATCCACCATGTGGTCGCCATCGGGCTCGGCGTCAAGAATGGTGGCGCCTTGATGCCGGTCGGGCAAGCGACGCGAAGCGTCGACGATCAACTCCGGGATTAGCGATCCGGGATTCGCCAGGATCACTTCCCCCCCACCTCCGTCTCCATAGGCTACCCCCGCGTCCAGATCCAGCGTCCCGTTGGTACCATAGAATGTAAGCGGCCGAGCATGGGCCCCGTTGCCCAGCCGCATGTGGTAGCTCATCAAACAACCGCTCGGATACTCGACCAGACAATGAGCGGTGTCGGGATTGGTTCGACCGTCGTTCCAGACGTAGGTTCCCCCTGCCGCGACAACAGCCTTAGGCCGCTCGCCCAGCACGAGGTTCACGAGGTCGATGATGTGGCTCATCCACTGGCAGAAGATGCCCGTCGAGTAGGGCCAGAAGAGACGGAACTCGCGATAGTGCCGGGCGTTGAAAGGCACCTGCGGCGCGTAGCACAGGAATTCCTTCCAGTTTGTGTCTTTCTCCGTCAGAGCGGTCTCGGCCCCTGGAATGCGCCATCGCTGATGAAAGAGCGGCTGCACCAGCTCGACGAAGCTGACCTTGCCCAGCCGTCCCTTGGCGATGAACTCGTGAGCCGCCCACGGAACGCCGTTCGAGCGAAGCTGCGTTCCGGCCTGAAAAACACGGTCGCTGGCGCGGATCGCTTCACGGGCCAGTTTGATCTGCTCGAAGTCGCAACCGAAGGGCTTCTCGACGTAAACGTCCTTGCCTGCCTCCACTGCCTGCCGCGCGAGGGGAGCGTGCTGGAAGTCAACCGTTGAGACCACCAACACGTCAATATCCTTGCGTTCGCACATCTCGGCCATGGTGCGGCAAGCATGAGGCACCCGCCCTGTCCAGGCTTTGACCATCTCAACGGCGGATTCCCGTCTCTCGTTCCAGATGTCGCAAACCCCTGTGAGTTCAAGGTTTTCGGCTCGGGAGAGGCGGTGAATCCAGTCCATGAGCTGCAATCCGCGAGCGCCTGGGCCAACCATTCCCACTGAAATCCGATCATTGGCGCCGAGGATTCGTCCAGCCGTGGCACGAGCCGGACCGGTCGCCAATTCAACCCCGGCAGTACAAAGTGCCGCCTTTTGAAGCAGGTATCGCCGTGAGATTCCGGGTCGAGACATTCGCCTGGCTCCTAGCGGACGGATTTCTGTCCACGTCTTGGCTGCAGCGTAACCGGACTGCACCGACCGGTAAATGCCCCACCCCGGCATTCATGGTTCGCCGGCGACAAACTCACAGGCCTAAAACGCACTCAATCATTTGACAGGTCCGTGAATACGGTATATGTTCATTTCGGAGATGGATCTCACGACCAGAAGCCGGGTACCTGCGGTACTCGGACACCGACGGGGCTGTCTCGCGCAAGAGAAGCCCAAATCGCAAACGCCAATCGCCGTGTTCAGGCGGCATCGACGACCGGAGGCAAGGAGCAGCGGAAGGCGGATGGAACGGTCTTCATTAACGCCAGCGGGAGTCTAGGCAGTCATGAAAGTCTTGATGCTGGGTTGGGAATTCCCGCCGTTCATTTCCGGCGGGCTCGGTACCGCTTGCTACGGTCTGACCAAAGCGATGAGCCAGATCGGAGCGAACGTTCTGTTTGTCTTACCCAAGCCCGTCCAATCGCAGGAGAGCAGCCACGTCAAACTGCTGACGCCCAAGTCGGCGCGCAAGCGAATGTCCGGGCTGGTTTCGGACTACGAGGTCGAGGAACTCGAACACGTCAAGTTCTGCACGGTGGAGGCGGCTGGCGGTATGTCGCCCTACCACAGTCCTGAGCAATACGCGGAGTTGATGCGCGAGCGGGCGGCGAAGATGCGCGTGGTCGATCACGGCGAAAGCCAGACCGAGGGCGAAAACCCAACCCAGGCCCAGACCTCCGCCCGGGCTGTTCCCGAAGCGACGGCGTCGGACTACGACGGCGACATGTTCGCCCAGACCGAGCGCTACGCCCGGCTGGCTACTGCGATCGCCGAGCATGAAGAGTTCGACGTGATCCATGCTCACGACTGGATGACCTACCGGGCAGGCATTGCCGTCTCGATCCTCAGTGGCAAACCGCTGGTCATACACGTGCACTCGACCGAGTTCGACCGCAGCGGGGAGCACGTCAACCAGCGCATCTACGACATCGAGCGGCAGGGCATGCACTTTGCCCAGAAGATCATCACCGTCAGCCACCTGACCCGCAACATCGTGACCGCGCGATACGGGGTGGACGCGGAGAAGATCGCGGTCGTCTACAATGCCATCGACTTCAACGGCGTGCAGCCGCCGTCAACCATCGCCCCCATCCGCCGGGACGAGAAGCTTGTCCTCTTCCTTGGTCGCATCACCATGCAGAAGGGGCCGGAGTACTTCCTTGCTGCCGCGAAGAAGGTTCTCGAGGTCATGGACAACGTCCGGTTCATCATGGCGGGTTGGGGGGACATGATCCGGCGCACCATCCAACTCGCCGCCGAGATGGGCATCGGGCACAAGGTGCTCTTCACCGGTTTTTTGCGCGGTGGTGACGTGGAGCGTGTCTTTCGCATGGCCGACCTCTACGTCATGCCCAGCGTGTCCGAGCCCTTCGGCATCGCCCCGCTGGAGGCCATGTCCAACGATGTACCGGTGATTATCAGCAAGCAGTCGGGTGTCTCCGAGGTCATCAACCACGCCCTGAAGGTGGACTTCTGGGACGTGAACGAGATGGCCAATAAGATCATCGCCGTGCTTCGCCACCGCCCTCTCCAGACCACCCTCCGCGAGCAGGGCCGACTCGACGTCCGCCGGCTCTCGTGGTGCGACTCCGCCCGCCAGTGCGTCGATATCTACCGCGAGGCCATCCGGCTGACGACGTATAACTGAACTAGTGAGACAGCGACCTAGGTCTCCGTGTGGCACTGCTCTGCGAACCGCAGCCGCGTGTACGGGGGTGAACCGCCGACAAACTCGGCTTGGCCGTATGTATGCCACGAAAGGACAAAATCAGCTCTGCCTAGTTTGAGGTACCGCCGGCCACCCATCTTTTTTCCCGCGATCTGTTGACGCCAGCCGCCTCATGCGACATCTTGTGCCTATCATGCGAGAATCCGTCAAGCCCGAGAGCCCGAAGGATAAGACAAGATACAGAGCGAATGTGTCCTCGGCCCAAGGTGAAGCCCGGACGCCCACAATCTCTGCGGGGTTCTGTTGCTCCTGTGGCTGGACTTGTCTCGCTGATTGGGGACGGATGGTTCAGGCGATTACTCTGGAGGATTCAGGCCATGGATAAGCTCGTGCGTGCGATTGAGGACATTCGAGCCAAACTCGACGGTCTGCGGAAACGATCGTTGAAGGAAACCCCGACACGAACTATCATCATCGACCCGCTTCTCGAAGCCCTGGGTTATGACGTTCGGGATCCTGATGAGGTGCAACTTGAGTACCCCACCGTGGACGGAAAATCGGTGGATTACGCATTGCTCATCAATGGGAAACCCGTGCTGCTGGTCGAGGCGAAGCCCCTCGACGATCCCCTCAATGATGTCAAAGGGATTACGCAGGTTGTCGGGTACGCAGCCAATGCCGGGATTGTGTGGTGCATCCTGACCAATGGGGTCGTCTGGAAAGTCTATCGGAGCGTCGAAGAATGCCCAGCGCCGGATAAACTCATGTTTGAGGTGTCGCTGGACACCCGCGACCACGAGGGCCTATCCGTAGAGCAGATCGCGAGTCAGATGTGGCGGTTTTCCCGGGAGGATATGGCCAAGGGAACCCTGGATGCCATCGGAGAGCAGACCTTCACGGATAGCAAGGTTCGCAAGGCACTCGACGGTATCATGCGCGATGCTCCGCGGGTTCTGCTCAACCTCGTGCGTTCCGCCTCGGATGACGGAGGGTTGAGCCCGCGCCGCATCAAAGAGAGCCTCGCTCGCATCTGGGCGCAGGGGGCCACCACACCACAGTCCACCACGTCCGGACCTACACAACGGCGAAACCTCAATGAGCAGGGACTATCGCTGAGAAGCCAAGGCGCTCGAAGAGCCTGGGCTACGCGGAGAGCCGGAGCAGGGCGAACACCGTCACCATATAGCGAATCACACCATACAGCCGGCAAGCCACGGGAGATTGTAGAACTCTATCGAGCAATCGACCGACTTTGCCTTTCTCTGAAACCCGGAGACATCCAGCGACGGTACACCAAAATGACAATCAACTACTTGCACGGAAAGGCCATATTCTGCTGCGTCCACCTACAGAAAGGCGATATCCGGGTATGCCTGAAACTGAAACACAGCCGGTTGGTCAATCCACCCTCATTCGCTCGTGATGTATCCAACCTTGGCCACTTCGGCGTTGGAGACTTGCAGCTTGCCCTAAGCAACATGGCTCAGTTGGAGGAGGCCAAACCACTGATTCACCAATCCCTCGAAGGCCAACTCGGAACCGTTCGTTGATCGGTGCATGAGTCCATACCGAGCCAGCCATATTCGCTCCCTGCCGCAGAGGTTGACCGAGCGAGGTCATCGATGCAAGGCTTGGTCGGGCACACGACCTGCGAACGGCAGCGTCTGCGGCGGGCTGTCAGATCCGCCTGTGAAGAAGGGCGACACATTCGGCTCTCAGCTTCATCGAGCCCGGCATGGGCACCCGAGCGACAGATGAATGCATAAACCGCTCTTTTCTACGAAAGACGCCTGCGGCCCGCTTGAGGCTCCGTGGGTATTACCCGGGTTCCTATTGCGGATACTACTGGCCAGCGATCACCACGAGGTGGTCACGGTGGACGGCTTCGTCGAAGGGTTTGGCGCCGAGGGCGGCGGCGATCTCGGCGGACTTGAGGCCCTTGATGCGATCGAGGTCGGCGTTGCCATAGTTGACGACGCCGTGGGCGATGGTCTGGCCGGCAGGATTGACCAGGGCGACGACGGCCCCGCGTTCAAACCGGCCGGTCACGGCGGTGATCCCTCGCGGCAACAGGCTCTTGTTCTTGCGAAGGACGGCGTCGGCGGCGCCGTCGTCGAGCATCAGCCGCCCCACAGGCCGAACGGCGCTACGCAGCCAGCGTTGCCGAGCGGACATCTTGTGCTCGGCGGGTGCGAAGATCGTCCCCAATCGTTCGCCTTCCAGCAATCGCAGGAGGACATTGCGTTCTCTGCCGTGGGCGATGACGACGGTTTCGCCGGCCTCGGTCACCATGCTCACCGCCCGCAACTTGCTACCCATGCCCCCGCTGCCCAGGGCCGACTTCTCCGCCCGGGCCAGCTTGAGAACCTCGGGCGTCACCCGCGGGACCAGGTCGATCCGCTGCCCCTCGGTATTCAGCAATCCGTCGGCGACGGTCAGCAGGACAAGCAGGTCCGCCTTGATGAGATTGGCGACCAGAGCCGCAATGGTATCGTTGTCGGCAAACCGGCCAAGCTCGACGACGGCGGTGGTGTCGTTCTCGTTGATGATGGGTACGGCTCGCAGGCGATGCAACGCGCCGACGGTGTTGCGGATATTGAGGTAGCGGGAGCGGTGCTCAAAATCGTCTCGTGTGACGAGGAGCTGCCCGGCATGCATGCCGAACCGGCTGAGGGCTCGGGCGTAGAGAGCCATCAAGGTGGGCTGTCCGATGGCCGCCGAAGCCTGCAATACGGGCAGTTCCCGGGGCCTGCTGGTCAGCCCCGCAATACCCATGCCCGACCCAACAGCCCCGCTGGTGATCAGCGTAACATGGATTCCCCGCTCACTCAGCAGGCCCAATTGGCGGCCGATGGCGTTGATCATCACCTTGTCGAGCCGTCCCGCGGTGTCGGTCAGCAGGTTGGTCCCCACCTTCACGACAAGGTTATGGACGTTCTTCATCAACTGTTGGCGGAGCATGGTGCTTGGCACGGTCAAGAATCTCCACAAGTGCGTTCAAGGTGCGTTCGATGGCACCACGGTTACGCTGGACAACCTGGCGGCCGGCCAGTCCCTGGGCACGGGCGACTTGGCGGTCCTTGAGCAAGTCGCCGATGGTGCGGGCCAGGGCGTCCACCACCTCGGTCCTCGATACATTGATTGGCACGATCCGAATGGCGTCCGCCTCGGCGAGCCGCTGGACGGTGTCGACGAAGTTCTCCGTATGCGGCCCCACGACCACCGGTTTGGCCAGCGCCGCCACTTCCATCATGTCTGATCCGCCCATCGGTGCCAATGTGCGACCCACGAACACCACGTCCGCGAGCGTGTAGATTTTCCGCAACTCGCCCATGGTATCACCGAGGAAGACGGTATTCACCGCGGGCTCCCGCCGGGTGCCGTCGGGCGATTCGCTGCGTCGCACGCACCTGAGGCCCCTGCGGCGAACCAAGGCAGCGACCTCCTCGAAGCGCTCGGGCTTGCGCGGCACCAGCACCACCTGTAAGCCCGGGTGATCGCGGACCAGCCGATCGCGGGCCTTGATGATGACGGCCTCCTCATCCGGGCCGGTGCTGCCGCACACCCAGGTCGGCTGGGCGGGGTCGATGCCCATGGCCTGAGCCAGGGCCTCGCTGCCGGGCAGATGATCCGCGAGTTCGGCCGTATCCCACTTCATCGAGCTGGTCACACGGACGCGCTCGGGCGGGACACCCATCCGTCGAAACCGCTCGGCATAGGTCTCGTCCTGGGCTCCGACCCACGCCAGCGACCTGAACATGCGGCCGGCCAGGAAGCGTACCCACGCGAGCCGTCGGACACTTCGCTCACTGAGTCGCCCGTTAACGACGGCTACCGGGATGCCGCGGGCGGCGGCGCGGGTCACGAACTGGTACCAGACCTCCAGTTCGACCAGGACGATCATCGTCGGCCGGATGCGGTCCAGGGCCCGATCCACGAAGCGGCTGAGATCCAACGGATAGCGGACCACGGTCAGATCGCCAAAGAGCTCGCGGGCGCGGGCCAACCCGGTGTCGGTGGTGCAGGAGATGACGATCTCGCTCTGCGGCTCTCGGAGCCGCCATGCCTGGATAAGGCCTCGAACCGCATTGATTTCGCCGACCGAGACGGCATGGAACCAGATCCTGCGGGCCGCCGGCCCCAATTCAGGCAGCCAGCCCCGGCGCTGCCCCCAATCCTGCCGGTACTTGCCCAGGGTGATGGCTCGGTAGGCCACGAGGGGGCTGAGCAGCACAGCGGCCAACAGATAGCAGGCGTCGACAAACCAGCGCATGGGGGCGTATCATAGCCGCTGGCCGGCAGGAGGGAAGAGGCCTGAGCAGCGGCCTGAAAACGCGGGTGCATCGGATGATCCGTGGCATCATGCAGAGGGTGGCATGGGTCTGTACTCAGACCCGTGCGCAATGCGGAATCGCCACTGGTCTGGGTACAGACCAGTGCCACCCCGCCTGCGGGAAGGAAGAGGCCTGGGAAACGGTATGAAAGGACGTGCGATGTTGCGATTCATGATCATGACGGGAGTACTCGCGGGGTTGACCGGCACGGTGGCGTGCGACCATGGCAAGGAGCCGCCGCC
This sequence comes from Phycisphaerae bacterium, assembly GCA_012729395.1. GTDB lineage: Bacteria > Planctomycetota > Phycisphaerae > UBA1845 > PWPN01 > JAAYDF01. The sequence goes on along the minus strand of JAAYDF010000292.1, from coordinate 1,144 downwards.
GCAAGTCAACGCGGGCTTCGAGGCCGGTGGCCGGATGATGGTGCCCTTGGATGTGCCCAGCCGCCAGCACGACCGCGGCATCGTCGGAGCGGCCGCCACCGTAGAGGAGACCCCCGTTCCAACGACGCCCGAAGCGACAGAGGGAATGCTCGACGATTCCTCGCCCAATACGGTGATCGCCGCTTACATCGAGATCCTGCGGGCAGGCGACTATCGCCAACTGCCGAGCGTCTTGGTTCCTGAGCAACAGGAAACGGCCCGGACGATCGGCGAGGGCGTAGCACCACTGATCCAGGCCCACCACTCACTGGAGCAGCAATGGCGGGAGCGTTTCCCGGAGGCGCCGCTCCCGGTCGTCGCGCCGCCCGGCACGGGCGGTAAGATCAATGCCACAGTACTCAGTGTCGAGCCGGTTGATGACAACAACGCCGTCGGTTCGATCCAGGTTGAGGGCATGCCCGCGACGACGCAGGTCACAATCCGCCGCGTTGGCGACGCCTGGCGAGTTGTGGATCCCAATCTGCCGCCTCCCGAGGCGATGGAGCTCGTGGGCAAGATACTCGACCTGGTTCCGGAGATGGCTGAAGCGCTGCAAACGGTAGCCGAGCGGATCGGGGCAGGGGAGATCAGTTCCGCGAATGAAGCCAAGCAGGCACTGGACTCCGCCCTGCAGGAAGTGGTCGGACCACTGATGCAGGAGTTGGCTGCCAGCATGCAGCAAGGCCTCGGCGACCCATCCGCACTGCCGCCGGAACAGCAGTCACAAGAGGATACCGAAGCTGACCAGCCCGAGCCTCAGCGCGAAGCGGTGGACGACGTCTACTCCGGCCCGGGGCAACTGCGAGGCCGGTGACTGCCTCGCAGATGACATCAGGTAGACAGCGAACCATAAGCACGAGCTTTGGGAATCAACGAACCCCGGAGCGCAAGCGACGGGACTCAACGAGCCCCGAACGCGAGCGACGGGAATTAACGAGCCCGGAGCGCGAGCGACGGGAATTAACGAGCCCCGAGCGCGAGCGATGGGAACGCGGAGCGCAAGCGACGTACAATAGCGAACCGCAGACACCTGTGACGATGGCTGCATCGCGAAGCTCCCCGCGCTCGCGCTTGGGGCTCGTTGGGGAAAGCTTCGACGCTCGTT
>JAAYDF010000291.1 GCA_012729395.1 Phycisphaerae bacterium | reverse complement strand
TACGGAGTACATCCCTCGCGGACCTTGATCCAGTGATCAGCCTTCGCGAGGGAATTTTTTCGCGCCCATCAGGCAACTTGCGCAGATTCTGCCGGTTATCCCGCCCTGATCTCGCCCACGCTCACGTTGCCGAGCGGTTGGGGTTCGCGGGCCCCGAGCCGATCTACCATCTGATCGGCAGCGGCCAACTGCGGGCCATCAACGTTGCCGGGGGCCGGGGCGTGAAACCGCGGTGGATCGTCCGGGCGAGCGACCTGGAGGCGTTCCTTGCGTCACGAAGTACGCGGCCGGCGGCGCCGGCGACGCCAACGAGACGGCCACGAAAAGCGGCGCACGTTATCGAATTTTACTAGCGCATGAAACGGCCGCGGGTCGTCACTCCCGCGGCCAAAGTTGAACGGTGAGCAGCCGTCCAGCAGCCATTTCCTAGCAGCAGTAGGATCAGGCATGAATAGTATAGCACGACCATCCAGAGCAGACAAAGCGGAGACCATCCGCAAGACCATCCGGGTAAACTGGCGGACCCATTCCGACCGCGAAATCGCCAAGATGGCCTGCGCGACGCCAACGACCATCGGCAAGTACCGGAAGGAACTGGAAGACGAGGGCGAGATCCTCCCGCGTTTTGAAAATGGACACGCCGTCCTACCATGCTTATGCGAGGTGTCCATTTCTGCGGTTTGGCCTGCCCCGGAGAACGACAAGCTCTATGATCCGATCCGAAAGGACGACCCGGCATTTCTGGCGCTGGTGGAAAACATCCGAGCCAACGGCTTCTTGCATGAAATCGAGGTGTCCACTGACGGCTACATCGGCGACGGTCACCGGCGATACGCTGCGGCGAGGTATCTTGGGATGGAGCGTATCACGGTGCGGATTCGGCCGGATCAGTCGCGCACCAAAGATCCCGACAAGTTCGTGCGATGGCTCAAGTCGGCGAATACCCAGCGAGTCAAGACGACGGCGGAAGTGCTCCGCGAGGGTCTGGTGACGATGGAACCCGATACATGGCACCGAGTCTGCGACTATCGCGAAACGGTTTCCGAGATCGACGGTGCGGAAGTATTCAAGCTGGTGGGCGAGAAGAAACGCTCCTACATCGTCCAGAAACGGGGCCTGGCTGATGCGATCGTTAAGGTCGTCAACGACTACTACGACCAAGACGGTCCGACCAGCGACCGCAAGGTATTCTACCTGTTGCTGAACATTCCCGGACTGCTCCGCAACGATGTGACCAAGACGCCATTCCAAAATAACGACCACTCCTATCAGGATGTGACCGATCTTCTCACCCGGCTGCGGCTGGACGGCTCGATTCCGTTCGACGCCATTGAAGACGAGACCCGCCCCGTCATCATCTGGAAGACGCATCGCAGCGTCGGCACGTTCATTGAGGAGCAGATCGAGGATTTCCTAGGCGGGTATTCGCGGGATTTGCTGCAAAGCCAACCGAACCACATCGAACTGCTTGTCGAGAAAAACACGGTGGCGGCAGTTTTGGAGGATATCGCATCCAAGTACACCATCCCGATGACTTCTGGGCGCGGCTATTCGTCGCTCCCGCCACGCAAGGGGATGGTTGATCGCTTCCGGGCCAGCGGCTGTGAAAAGTTGGTCGTCATCGTGGTGAGCGACTTCGACCCAGAGGGACAGGACATCCCGAACGCATTCGGACTGAGTCTGCGGGATGATTTCGGCGTTGAGCCTGACAAGCTCGTCATCATCAAGGCGGCACTGACCCACCATCAGACGCAAGACATGGACATCCCAGACGGACGGTCCGGCAAGGAAAAAGGTGAAGGGTCACGTTACAAGAAGTTCGTCGATGCTTACGGCGAAAAGTTCTGGGAGTTGGAAGCCGTTCCGAACGATACGCTCTGTGAGATCGTCGAGAACACAATAAAGCGAACCATCGACCTAAAAGCGTTCCTTCGCGAAGTCGAGATTGAGCGCGATGAGCAAGTTGATTTGGTCGAATCGCGGCGCCGGGTCCGGGACGTGCTATCCGGGCTCGACTTGGCGGGAGGGCAGCCGGTATGAGCACCCGATACGAGTTCACCCTGCCGAGATCATTCCAGCCGGCGGAGTTTCTGGGGGGTCGGTTGCTGACTCGGGCCGATGATGCGCGTTGGCTGGTTTCCCAGATCGTCCGCAAGATCGCCAGCCGTGACACGGACCCTTGGGGTTGTGCCCGGCTGCATAGCGACGTGCTGGGCCGCGTGATGCACAAGAACACGGTGTCCGCGGTAGTCGAGGCGCTGGAAGCCGGCGGCGCTATCGAGACGGCACCCTATTACGCGGGCGTCAAGGCCAAGGGGTATCGGCTGGCCAAGCGTTACCTGGGGGATCGCTCCGTCCAAGTTCCTGCCACCGATCCGAGACTGATCGCACGGATTGAAGCGGAGAGAGAACGGCGGCACGCCGACGAACAGCGTACCAGGTGGCTGCCGGTTCACTACGCACTTGACCGGGAGCAACAAGCCGTGACCATCACCCAAGACGCCGACGCAATCCTTGACGGCCTGCCCGATCATTCCCGCCTCTGTCAACACGTGCTGGTATCTCGGATCCAGCGGCGAGAGTTGCCGTTTTCGGTGTCGAGTACGGGACGGGTGTTCAACTCCATCACCGGGCTGAAACGGGAGCTACGGCAGGCGCTGCGGCTGGACGGCGAGCACCTCGGGAGCGTTGATCTTGTCTGCGCGCAGCCGGCTTTGCTATCCATGTTGCTACTCGCAAAAACCCACCCTAACGGGCCAAAACACCGCGAAACATATAAGCACTACCCCGGACCCTGCCTACCTGCCTGCCCTGAGACTGGACCCGACTTTTCAGCGTTCGCGTCCCTAGCTTGTGGGGGTTCTCTGTACGATCGGCTGATGGCTGACACTGGCTTGGACCGGACCTCGGTTAAGCTGGGTTTGCTCCGTGACGTTCTCGCCAAGCGGGGCAAATATCCGAGCGTTGTCGAGACAACTTTCCGGCGAGAGTTCCCCTCCGTCTATCGAGTCATCCGAGCCGTGAACCGACAAGACCACGGCGAGTTGATACGGTTACTGCAGCACACCGAAAGCTGGCTGGTTATCGGACTGGTGGCACCGCGGCTGCTGGGCAGGGTTCGCATCACCACGCTACACGACGCGATTTTCAGCCAACGGCAATCCATCGCGAGAGTAGCGGATTGCTTCCGTGATGTGTTCCGGGAGTTGGGCGTTTCGATGGCTTTGAAGTGCGAGGAGAATTGACGTGGATTCACTGACGGAGCGACTGGACAACACGGCCAAGCGGATGTTCGGCGCCGACGCCGCAGTGAGCGGGTGCGTCGGTACGGCGACCGCGCCGGGCGAGCTTCGGATACTCGTTGACGGACACGTCGTCGGCAGAGGCGAGAGCTTCCAGGAAGCCCTGTCAGAGGCGGCGTTGACGTTGGGGCGGCGGGCCGGGGACCGGGCGGACGATCGGCCGGGACCGTCCGCGGCCGGGCCGGGCGGAGCGGTATCGGATTCGGTATCCGATGCTCTACCGTCGCAAGCATTTTGAGCATAAGGGGTTGCAAAATGCCTTGACACCCGGCAAGCGTCAAGAGCAGGTGTCTGCTCAGATAGTAGGCAGGGTTTCGGCCACGTTTGACGGGTTGACGCGGGAGGGTTTGACATGCCGAGCACACCGAAAGTCGGCGGCGGCCAGCCGGGGAACCGGAACCGGACCAAGCACGGGTTGCGGGCGGTTCGCAGTCCCAAGGGCTGTTCCTGGATTGATTCGAGCTTGACGGCGTTTCGTCGCTACGTGCAAGACGAGATCCTTTCAAGGGACGGCGGGGCCACGCTGTACCAAGAGGCGTTGTTGCAGTCAGCATGTCGGCACGAACAACGGGCCATGTTGGCGGCGCGATGGCTGCGGG
>JAAYDF010000290.1 GCA_012729395.1 Phycisphaerae bacterium | reverse complement strand
GGAGAGGTGGCAGAGTGGCTGAATGCACCGGTTTGCTAAACCGGCGTGCGGGTAAAAGCTCGCACCGCGGGTTCGAATCCCGCCCTCTCCGTTCTTTGAGCCAAGGTCACGCATATCTCCCCGTCTGGTTACCGCCGGCCGAGCGTTGCTGAGGTTCGGCACGCATGTTCCTTGCAGGTTGCCAACTCGTCTGGGTAAGTCCTGTCCCGCCTGCTCGGGTTGTCCGTTGGAGTAGCCTGCCGGGTGAAGCTGACCGTCTGGGAGGCGTTCGATGAGCGGCGTTAGGCCGGAAGGTCGTGTGCCTTGGCTTCGGAGTGTGCTGTTGTGGCTGGTTCTGGTGCTGTACATCACGACGTTCTGGGGGCGATTTGGGCCGCAATGGCCGGGGTGGGTGCGAGCACATGCCGGCAGGCTGGCTCGGGCTACATGGAAGGTGTACCTGCACGCGACAATCGATGAAGGGGCTCGGGCAAGAGTTCGTGACCAGCGCACGGTAGAAGAGCAGCGGGCCGTGTGGGCGGCCTCCTCGATGCTCTTTGGGGGCTTTGTGCCGCTCGGGGCCGTGCTTGTATGCGGGCGACGGCCGAGGGACGTGGGTTTGGGGCGGCCGAACCGCTGGGGCTGGCGGGTGGTGGTCATCGGCATGCTGGTGACCGTACCGTTCGCGTATGCGTTCGCGGGCGAGCGGATGGACGGGCCGGCCACCGCACTGCAGAGGTTGCCCTGGTGGGTGCAGCTTGTTCTGGTGGCCGGGGTCTCAGTGCCCGAGCACTTCCTATTGACCGGTGTCGGCGTGGCGGGTTTGCTACCGAACGGCCGGCTTCCAACGCATCGACCCTTGGCGACAGTGGACGGCGGACCGGGAAAGCGTATCCTGCGGTGGTTAGGTTTGGCCCAGCCGGCGGATCCGGGCTTGTCCCTGGGCGGGCGATTCCTGGCTTGGTGGGGGCTGGATGGACCGGCCTTGGTGGCCATCCTCGGCGGCGGCCTGCTGTTCGGGCTCGTGCACGTTGGCGCCCAACCGATCGAGTTGGCGACGTCGTTCCCCGGCGGTGTGGGGGTGTGCTACGTGACGTATCGCAGCGGGTCGATCTGGCCGGCTTGGCTGATTCACATGGGCCAGATGGTGTGGGTGACGGCGTTTCTGGCGGTTCGCGGCGGCGGATGACGGCAGGGGAGCAGGAAGAAGGAAATCGGCGGAAAGCGGCGGAAGACAGGAGCGATGATGCCTTCGCAATTCGAAGCAAGCAAAGGGTGGATGGAGCAACTGGACCGTGAATGGCTGCTGACCAACGGCCGGGGCGGGTTCGCGTCTGGCACGGTGGCCGGCGTGGCTACGCGGCGGTACCACGGTTTACTGATCGCGTCGGGCAGGCCGCCGCTGGAACGATGGCTCTTGCTGTCGGCGGTGCTCGAGCGGGTCGAGTATGGAGACCAGTTCCGCGAGCTGGCGGCGTTCGACTTTGGCGAGACGGTGCATCCGCGGGGTTTCGAGGTGCTCAAAGACTTTGCCTCATCCAACGCGGGCCCCTGGCCGTGGGCGCGATTCACCTACGCCTGGGATGGCGTGCGGGTGGTCAAATGCGTCTGCCTGCCGCGGGACAGCGATGAAGTCGTCGTGCGGTACCAGGTCACCAGCGAGCATGGCGGGCGGGTGTCGTTGGGATTATGCCCATTCGTTGCCATTCGGGATTTCCACGGGGTGACGCAAGCGTTCGGCAACGGGTTCCCGGTCGAGGAGCGCGACGGCACCGTCTGGATCGGCGGCGGCTGGCCGCGGTTGCGTCTGCGCGCGGAAGCGGGCGAGTCGGCGGACCGGCCGCGCTTCGAGCATGGGCCCGACTGGTGGCGAGGCTTCGCCTATCGCGAGGAGGCATCGCGGGGTTTCGACGGCCGCGAAGACCTCTTCGTGCCGGGCTGGTTCCGCGTCGCCGGTGAAGGCTCTTTCGAGGTTGCCCTGCGAGCCGAGGCTGTCTTCAGCGAGGAGGCCGCTCATGTGCAGCCTGTTGCTGCGCTGCCCCCCCAGTGGCCCGAGCCGCGGGAGGTTGCGATCGAGGAACGGCTCGCGGCGGCGGCGGATGCGTTCGTGGTCGAGCGACGGAGAGCGGACGGCTCGCGGTCGACGACCATTCTGGCAGGTTACCCGTGGTTCGGCGATTGGGGCCGTGACACGTTCATTGCCTTGCCGGGCCTGCTGCTGGAGACCGGACGGTTCATTGAGGCCCGCCAGGTGCTCGAGACTTTCGCCTCCGCCCAACGCGACGGGCTCATCCCCAACCGCTTCAGCGACTATGGCGACGGCTGCGACTACAACAGCGTGGACGCTAGCTTGTGGTACGTCCACGCCGCGGATGCCTATTGCCACGCCAGCAGCGACGCCTGGGCCTGGCGCGAGGTGCTCGGGCCAGTGTGCGAGCGGATCGTCGAGGCGTTTGTCGAGGGCACGCAGTTCAATATCCACATGGACAACGACGGGCTGATCTGGTGCGGCGACGACTCGACGCAGTTGACCTGGATGGACGCCAAACACGGCGACACGGTCTTTACCCCGCGGCACGGCAAGCCGGTGGAGATCAACGCCCTGTGGTACCACGCCCTGTGTGTCCTGGCGGAGCGAAGCGGTCCGCGAGATAAGAAGCGAGCATCGTGGTACACGGAAGTGGCCGGCAGGGCCCGCAAGGCCTTGGCCCACGAGTTCTGGAACCCCGAGACGGACTGCCTCTTCGATGTTGTCCGCGATGACTACCACGACGCGGCCATCCGACCGAATCAGATCCTCGCGGTCAGTCTGCCGCACTCCGCTCTGACCAGAAAGCAGCAGCGGGCGGTTGTGACGGTAGCAGAACGCGAGCTGCTGACGCCGTACGGTCTGCGTTCGCTGTCGCCGCATGACCCCGCCTATCGGAGCCGATACGCGGGCAACTCCTGGGAGCGAGACAGCGCCTATCACCAGGGCACGGTGTGGGGCTGGTTGATCGGTCCGTTCGTGGAAGCGTATCTGCGGGTGCATGACTTCTCGCCGTCTGCCAAGAGTCGGATGCGTGCCGGCCTGCAGACGCTGGTCGCCCACCTCGACGAGGCCGGGCTGGGCTCGGTGAGCGAGGTGTTCGACGGCGACCCGCCGCATCGGCCGGGCGGCTGTATCGCCCAGGCGTGGAGCGTGGCGGAGTTGTTGCGGGCGTGGCGGATGACGGCGTAATCCTGCCGACGGCGCTGAGCCGCGCCGACAGACCCGGCAGACGACGGGGGCGGGGCGGAAGCACCATCCGAAATCCACGGTCTGATCTCTGGGATTCGTGAGGTAATCTCTGCGACTGGATGGCGGAGGCCTGAAGTCCAACACTTGGGGACGTGGCAGTGATTGGGATTATTGACTACGGCATGGGCAATCTGCGAAGCGTCCAGAAGGGCTTCGAACGGGTCGGGGCCGCCGCGGAGATCGTCACCACCGCCCGCCAGATCGAGCAGGCGGACAAGGTCGTCCTTCCCGGCGTCGGGGCTTTCGGCGATGCCATCGCCCATCTGCGGTCCCAAGGCTTGGTCGAGCCGGTCCGCGAAGCCGCCCGGTCCGGCCGACCTTTTCTGGGCATCTGCCTGGGTCTGCAACTGCTGTTCGATGTCGGATACGAAGATGGCGAACATCGCGGCCTGGGGCTCGTGCCCGGCCGGGTCGTGCGATTCGACTTCAGCGGCCTGCCTGGCGCCTCAAACCTGAAGGTACCCCATATGGGTTGGAACAGCCTTCGCTGGGATCGCCCCTGCCCGCTGATGAGCGACTTGGAGAGTGGGCGGCACTTTTACTTCGTGCATTCTTACTATGTGGTGCCCGAGGATGCGAACGTCGCGTTCGGATGGTGCGACTATGGCCGGCCGTTCACCGCGATGATCTGGCGCGACAACCTGTTTGCGACCCAGTTCCACCCCGAGAAAAGCCAGACCGCCGGCCTGACGTTGTTGCGGAACTTCGCTGCCCTGTAGAACCAGGACCAAGGCAACTTGCTGCTGTTCGCCACACACGCATGGGCACGCCCTGCAACAGGTTGATTGGGTCCTGAGCGAATCGCCGCCTCGCCGGTCTTGTCGCGGTTCCCGCGTCCGTCGCTTCCACCGTGAAGGTTGACGTCCGGGGCCGGTTCGCTACACTCCTGGTGTGATGTTAGCCGCCCGACGCCTGGCAGCCCTGTTCACGGCCCTGGTGATCCTGTTGGTCCTGACAGGATGCCGGACGCCGCAGCGCGTGCTTGAGCCCCTTCCCGGGCCGTACGTTCACGCCTATCCCGCCGCTCCGCCGCGAGAGTCGCCCCAGCCGCCTCCGACTCCTGCCACTCGGACCATCCGAGGGGCCACCGTGGTGATCGACCCAGGGCACGGTGGCAAGGATCCCGGCGCCTGGCCTCGGAACTTGTCCACTCTGCCCGAAAAAACCATTGTATTGGATATTTCTAGCAAGTTGGCCCGCATGCTGAGCGACCGGGGGGGACGCACGATCAGCACGCGGACGACAGATGCCTTCATCGAGCTGGAAGCCCGCGCTGCCGCGGCGGATCGTCATCGGGCGGACCTGTTCGTTTCCGTTCATGCGGACTCGGCTCCACGAGCCAGTGCCTCGGGTGCCGGTGTGCACATCTACACCCAAGCTTCCCTCGAAAGCCAGCGAGCCGCCCAAGCCATCGTGGCCGCCTTTCGGCGGGCGGGTATCGAAACCCGCGGCATCTATCGCAACAACTTCAACGTGCTCAGGGAGCACTCCCGGCCGGCCGTCTTGATCGAGTGCGGCTTCCTCACCAACCGCGGCGACGCCCAGGCCCTCAATGACGCCAGTTATCGCACCCGCCTCGCCTCCGCCATCGCTGACGGTGTCACCGACTATTTGGCCCGCTGATTCTCTCTTTCGTCCCGAATCGGACGCGACTGCTCGGAAACATATCGTAGGCTTCTCTCGCCGAGCGGGCAGGCACGGGGCTCAGCCCGCGGACTCGCTGAGAAACCACGAGCGAATCGCTGTCGCAAAGGAGACATGACATGAGTGCTACGCGGACAGAGAACCCGAGTAACCCCAACCAGTATGTGGCCTACTTCGAGGAACCGGAATCGGGCGTGCCCGTGGGCGGTACGGGTTGGTATCACAGCTCCGGCCAATTCGCCATCCGTTCCAGCAAAGACGCGTTTGCCACCTCGACGCAGGGCACAGGAGCTCTGCTCAGACCGAACGTCGCGGGGCCCTTCCCCGCCAAGGAGCAGGCCTTGGCCGACCTGCAGGAAACCTGGTCCGAGTAATCCCGCGACAAAACGAGCCTCGCGGCGCGACCCGGGCACCTCGCCTGGGGCAGGATCATCGCCGCGATCCGCCTTCGCGGCAGGAGCCATCGCTCCACTCGGTCGCGCGTGAGCATCCCATAACAGAAAGGCCACACCCGTCGGGTGTGGCCTTTCTTTGATTCTTTTAACTTGCCGTGGGAATTCAAGAAACCCGCGGAAGTTTGAGAGACAGGCCCCAGACCATAGTCAAGCCGGTTGTTGTCGGCTTTGCCCGGAAGCCCGCTGGGTTTGGTCAGTACCGGCCGCGTCCGCCGCCGCCACCGTAGCCGCCGCGTCCGCCGCCGCCGCCACCGTAGCCACCGCGCCCGCCGCCGCCACCACCGCTGCGATTCTCGCGCGGCTTGGCTTCATTCACCGTCAGCGGCCGACCGCCCTGATCCTGCCCATTCAGGGCTGAGATGGCCGCCTGGGCTTCGTCGTCCGAGGCCATCTCAACAAAACCAAAGCCTTTGCTGCGTCCAGTCATTCGGTCGCTGATCACCTCAGCGCTTTGTACCGTGCCATGGGCCGAGAACATGCTCTCCAAATCAGAGCTGCTGACACCGTAAGGCAGATTTCCCACATACAACTTTTTGCCCATCGATCAATCTCCTGTACGAGGGCGTTTTGACCCGCTTCAAGTCTTTCCGGGTCGCATGCGAAAGGGGCCAACGTCGGCCCGATGGTAGGACGGGCGATTGAGAACACGGTCCGGAAGTGCTAAGCAGACCATACTGGCGCACTTGGCTCGTTACTCGTTCGACACACCAACCGAACGCATTGTAGCGGAGGAGGGCCAAGCAACGCAAGTGCCTGGAATCGTTTTTCTGCCGACCGGGCCGCGAAATCGGCAGGGCTCCCCGGATCGTCGCGCCGCCCAACGGCAGCCGGGATATGCTCAATGTGGTAAGGTAGATGTGCTCCCTCGTCTGACAACTCCAGCCTAGCGGTGCCCCCCCCCGCCGCCGGCACCGCCTTGTATCGCGCGCGATAGAGATTAACCGGCAGGCAAAGCGACATGGGATGCGCTTTGCCTGACCAGTTGCACCGCCAGACGGACTGCCGTCACGCTCGCACGGTTTTTGTGACGTCGGGACGTTGCGCGCTGGCGGTCGGAATTGTCTTACAGATCATAACACTCTGTTGTACCTTATGTTATATCGTATTCGGTCGCAGCGGGTGCGGCGACGAAAACTTTCTGTTTTTTGTGCATTTTTCCCTTGACAATTCCGTATAATGATGTATGCTTACTGCGAATGCAGTTCGCGTGGCGGCTGCGCTCTTTTCGCATCGAGCGCGTTTCTGGGGGGCGAACACCAACAAAGTGCGTTTCATGGCTTACTCGGTGGAGGAGAGCATGAGTGATGAACCGTTTGGCTTGGATCTCTCGGCATTAGAGCACCTCACTGAAGACCATACCAAGGCTGCAATGGAGAATCAAGGTGCCAGTGAAGGGCACCGGCTTCTCGTTGGCTTCAAGGTGCCCGTTACTCCTCAGTGGGAGCAGGAGCCGTGGGATCGGGAATGTGCCCCCTTCCCCTTGCGAGCCGGGAGCGTCCAATAAAGCTTGAAAAGGCATATCGGACGCAGCCACGCAGCGCTTCTGTCCCTTGTTCTTCATCCACACCTCTCGATTAGATAGCGCAGTTGGGTCAAGCTTTCTTGTATCCTGCCTATGTGATCACAGCCTTCGAGTTCGATTGATATAGTCTTGCTGAACGTGGCAGATGTGCTGAGTTCCTTCTTCAGGAGTCTGATGTATTCATCGTAGGGGGAGGGGTTGCATGATGCCACAGCGGTCCAACGGCCAATAGCTTGGTCGCAAGTGTGAGTTTGGGGAGCATCTGAGATGTGCGCATGGAACAGAAGGCGCTTCCAAGCCTCTGAATCGGTCAGCGAGCAGCCCAGCGTGCGGAGATCGTCGGCCGAAATCCCTTTAATCAGCATATGACCGATGTCCACGTTGAAGCCCAGCCTACCATTAGTCAAGTTTCTTGGGTCTACGATCCTCCCAGCCAGCTTCTTCATCGCGTCAATGCCATTCACCACATAAACCGGCCCCGGTTCCATCTCAATTGCATAGAGGGTGTTCCCGGTTTCCCTATCGCCTAAAACTCGCTTCATGCCCTCGATAAGAAGATTGATTTTCGCATCGAGTTGCGTCTCAAGCACCAATCCCCGTCCGGCGTCCTTCTCTAGGCAGTTGCTGCATTTGCAGGCATCGAGAATCGTGCCGGCGACCATTTCAACTACGGGTATCTCCAGGTGGCTGGCGATGTAGCCGGCATTGATTAGAGCGAGAACAGCATCCTCGAAACGGTCTTTATCCAACGAGGTGATGTCAGGCAAGTATGTCGCTATCGCGCGGTAGTGTATCTTGCTCTTGCCAGCAAGTGTTCTGTAATCTGGCCCGTTTTTGCCTCCAAGTACTTTCATTTCAGAAACAATTGTGTCGGCATTGCTACGCGACTTCAGGATCGCACTGAGGCGAGTAGCGCCTTGTGTGTGGTCCGCCGGGAGCTGTAACCTGGGCGTTAGCTCGCTGATGTCAGTATCGCGCAGCAGGAATACTTCATACTCGGTTGCCCCGCTCAGAAAGGCTAGCTCGCGGAAAAGATCGGCTAGCCTTTGCGGCGATGAACTTGTCAGAACGGCTGGACGAAGCACGGGATCAAGACACATGGTAGAACTCCTGGGCAGTTAAAACTGTGCCGCAGTATTGGCCAGGTCGTTTCGGTGCGGAGCGGATGGCGATGCGAATCAACTGCGTCTTCTGGTCGTTGTTCTGATTCAATGTTGCATAGTGCTGGCTACCATCGACCTTCGTCCCGTGAAAGAGAACACTGAAGCAGGGTTGCCGCCTGGCTTGCCTTGTGGCATCCGGGTAAAAATCAAAGCACCAGACAGGGCTGGAGGGATTCTCTGTCTGATTATCAATGCAACCAAGTCCCAGGTTCTGAAGAAGGCCACTCTTAGCCTTATCAACCTCTGGCGGACGTAGACTACCGCGCGGGAGAGTGTATCGCCCACCTCTGGAGAATAGCTGACCATCCTCCCGAAGGCTGATGGTCCAGTGTCCGGCGGACTGCGTGGCGACCCGCCGCAACTCATCAGCCTTGAACGACGCTTTTAACAGGGCGAGACAACGATAGGCATGAAAGTCAACGTGCTTGCGCGTTGCGAAGATGAGGTTAACGTCTTTTGTGCGCTCTGATTCCCCGACAAGCTTGAGCCCGTCCACCGGCACTGAAGTGCAATTGCGAGCCGCCTCATGTATCTTGTCGACCGAAGCCAGCACGAAAGGCTGAAGAGAGCTATCGTGAACAATCAGTTCGGCGTCATCGAGGCTGCCGCCGAATGGATAGCGTATGCCAACAATGCTGATTGCGTGCCCGATGCCTTCCTTCCTGCAGCGAGCGACTTCGGCCGCGACTTCCGGCTCCCAGGGCTTCTGGCTGTCGAACCAAGTTTCACTGTCCACAACCACGATGACTGGATACCGTGCTCGGAGATAGGCATCGATCAACCTGACCATGACCTGTTTCTGCCCCAACGGCTCATCTTCGGGCAGTGTTATTCTTTCCCCGTAAACGTCGCATTGGTTCAAGGCATCAGCCATCTCCCGCCGGTCAAGCTCGGTAACCCTGAAGGCTCCAGCAAAGTCGGATGGGGGCGAACCATCAGATATGCAGCCAAGTGCAGGCGCGGGGATGTCTGCCCTGTACTGCCGCTTGGATGTTCGCTTTGCCACCATTGTAAGCGTGTACGGCCCATCTATGCGTGCACCACGGTCGGCAAGCGCGACAAGCTGCGTGAAGAGTGCGGTCTGTGCGCAATAGGCTCCGCCGGCCCTGTGATCGTGCATGGCGTACGGGATGCAGGGGAAAGAGGCGGCGCCGAAATATGGAGCGTAGTCGCCAAGGATAGTGAATGTACAAGCACTATCCCGCAGGTACTGCGGAGGCGAGAGCAACGCCATGGCGATAGGAAGGTCACAGTCACCGCGGCGGATATCTACGAATCCCAGGTACTCGCCGAATCTGTCAGACTCCTCGATCTCGGGACACTGAAAACCTCGCCCTCGTGGCAACGGCTGAAGAAGCTCGTAGAAGTGCATTCGTTGAGCCATTCGCTCACGATCAGTCCCGCGGTAGAGGTGCTCGGATCGGACCACAATGCAGCCTGTATTCTCTGCGAGGGTAGTTTTGATCTGTTGGCCGTAGGCGGCGCCGATGATTGTGTTTAGCAGATGCCATCGCCGAGGAGAGTTGGCGCCGGCGGGTGTGAGGTTGCATGGATCGTCTCGGAATGGACAGTTGTTCGGACACTGGGGGGGGGGGGGGGGGGG
>JAAYDF010000025.1 GCA_012729395.1 Phycisphaerae bacterium | reverse complement strand
TGGTCGTTGGTGAAGACCGGGCAGCCTTCGATTTCAGTCCAGCCACCTTCACCATTGAGGCGATCGGTGCCCTCGGCTGCGGCAATCGTGTCGCGGAAACCTGCGGCACGGGCGTTGATATTGTCTGCAGCGACGTTGCCCAACTGCAGGCAGATGCTGCCGCCTTCCGGCTTCAGTCGCTGAGCCTGTTCGGCCATCATTACGCCCATCAGGTAATTGTCGGTGCCGAGGAACGTTGCCCGAAGGGTGCGGTCCGCCTCCGACAGGTCCGCGTCGACGGTCATCACCGGAATTTCCGGTGCGATTTCCTTCAGGCGATTAGCCATGGCTGGTGCATTGGATGGAGATATAGCGATGGCTGCGACGCCACGAGTGACCAAGTCGTCGACCAGCTGGACTTGCCCGGCTTCATCAGCGCTGGAAGCAGGTCCGGTGTAGAGGCACTCGTACTCCGAGTCCGGATTGTTTGAGGCCCAATCCTGGCAACCGAGGTTGATCTGTTCGAAGAACGGGTTGTCCAACCCCTTTACCACGATAGCGAGTGTCTTCTTTTCCTGAGCGTAGGCACCACCGGCCGCCATAGCCAAGACGGTCGCGGTGACCGCCACATGATTCAAATACTTCAAAGCAAGTTCCTCCCTGCGGCCTACCGGTCTGGCGGGCCGAGCTCCGACCGCGGCCGGCAATCTCTTGTTGTCCCCTCGTCCCACGACGGTCGGGCTTGGCCCAGCCTCCGTTACGAATAATATTACTCAACTCACTGGTGGACGAATAATATTACGTGGTAATATCACCATTGAACTGCGTTGCTCGTCAAGTACGAATTGGTGCATCCCGTCGGGACGGCGGAAAATGGCAGCTGCTTCAAGCTTGACGAAGGGAGTTCGCGATTGAACCGAGGATATGAGGCAGAAAGGGAAGCGCATGAGCGCGCTACGACTGAACAGCGTGAGTAAGCACTTCGGTGCAATTCACGCCTTGAACGATGTGTCCCTGGTGATAGAGCCGGGCGAAGTGATCGGGCTGATGGGGGATAACGGGGCGGGCAAGTCCACACTCGTCAAAGTGATAGCCGGCAACTTCGCGCCCACGAGTGGCGAGGTGTTTGTAGACAATCGCAAAGCGACATTTTACAAGCCGCTGGACGCTCAGCGGGCGGGGATTGAGGTCGTCTATCAAGACCTCGCGCTCTGCAATAATCTGTCAGCGGCTTCGAATGTCTTTCTCGGACGCGAACTGACGCGTCGGGTTGGACCGCTGCAAGTTCTCGATTATGCGGCCATGCGTACTCGGTCGGCAGAGCTGTTTGCCAGGCTCAAGTCCGAGACCCGGCCACGCGACCTGGTGCGCCGCATGTCAGGTGGACAGCGCCAGGCGGTGGCGATCGCCCGAACCCTGTTATCCGATGCTCGCATCGTGCTCATGGACGAACCGACAGCGGCTATCTCGGTGCGCCAGGTGGCGGAGGTCCTTAACCTCATCCGCAACCTTCGTGATCACGGCATCGCCGTCGTGCTGATCAGCCACCGCATGCCGGATGTGTTTGAGGTTGCCGACCGCATCGTCGTCTTGCGTCGGGGCCGACTGGTCGCCAGCAAGCGCGCCGCCGACTCTTCGCCAGAAGAAGTTACTGGACTCATCACCGGCGCGATCGAGGCCGCCTAACTTTCCAAGGACGTTCTGATGTCTTCACATAGCACCCTGGCCGAGGTTATCGGCACTTCCCAGAATAGTACGCCGGTTTCTCGAGTGATGAGCCACCAGACCTTCTGGGTTTTTCTTGCAGCCGTTCTCGCCTGTCTCACCCTTACGATTCTCACCGACACCTTCGCTACGGAGAGAAACCTCTTCAACGTATCGAGAAACTTCGCCTTTGTTGGCATCATCGCCTTGGGCATGACTGCGGTCATTGCATCCGGCGGCATCGATCTTTCAGTGGGCTCTACCGTTGTGCTGTCCGCCATGATGATCGCCGTGATCATGAGCGGCGGCCTCCCCATCTGGATCGGCATTCCTGCTGCGTTGCTGACGGCGTTGCTCGTCGGTCTGGTGAATGGAGTGCTCATTGCCTATGCGGGAATGCCGGCTTTTGTGGTCACCCTGGGCATGCTGTCAGTGGCGCGAAGCCTGGCAATGGTGCTGTCCAACAACAAGATGATGTACGAGTTCGGCCCAGACCACGCGCTGTTGCTGGCTCTTGGCGGCGGGTCCACGTTGGGTCTGCCAAACCCGCTGATCGTGTTAGCAATTCTGGCGCTGATCACCGGGTTTGCCTTCAAGTGGACGCGCTGGGGCCAGCATCTGTTTGCCATGGGCGGCAACGAGGAAGCCACCAAGCTAACCGGTATCGCCGTCAAGCAGCTCAAGGTGTCGGTCTATGTCTTTTCGGCGTTCACCGCGGGTCTCACCGGTATCCTTGAAGTCGGCTGGCTGGGGGGCGTCACAACCAATTTGGGGCAGGCTATGGAACTGTCCGTCATAGCAGCAGCCGTGATCGGCGGCGCGAACCTGGCTGGCGGCGTAGGCACGGCCTTCGGCGCGGTTGTGGGCGCCCTGCTCATCGAAGTCATAAGGAACAGCCTGATCCTTCTGGGGATCAGCACCTTCTGGCAGGGCGCATTCGTCGGCGCGTTTATCGTGATTGCAGTGGCGTTCGACCGCTTCCGCAACGCCCGCTATTCCGAATGAACTGCGATGGCGGCCTCGATCGGGCCGCCATCTACTCCGCCCGCTCGGGAACTACGGCAGGTTCGTGCTTGCCGATGGTGGATTCCCGCTCGATCAACTCACACTCCACCTTGATTCGGTTTGACTTGGTCGGGAGACCGCCGACGCCGTCGAGCAGCAGTTCTGCTGCGGTCCGACCCATCTCGTACTGAGGAAGCACCAAGGTCGTCAGCGGCGGATGCATCGACCTGGCGATTTCACGATCGTCAAAACCGACAACTGCGATATCGCCGGGCACATCGAGGCCGAGTTCCCGCAGTGCGTCGTAGCACCCGAGCGCCATGAGGTCATTGGCACAAAATATTGCGTCAGGCGGACTTTCGAGCCTCATCAGTTCCATGGTCATGGCATAGCCTGACGAGGGCTCCCAGTTCCCAGGCCGGACCAGGCTTGCGTCAAATGGGATGTCGTAGGTGGTCAAGGCCTGCCGGTAACCCTTGAGCCTGTCGCGAGAAGTGTCGAGGCCCTGCTGCCCGTTGATCATAGCTACGCGTCGGTGCCCCAAATAAATCAGATGCTCGGTCGCAATCCGGCCGCCAAGAAG
This sequence comes from Phycisphaerae bacterium, assembly GCA_012729395.1. Lineage (GTDB taxonomy): Bacteria > Planctomycetota > Phycisphaerae > UBA1845 > PWPN01 > JAAYDF01. The sequence goes on along the minus strand of JAAYDF010000025.1, from coordinate 1,461 downwards.
ATCGGCGGGGATAACAGAAGGCAAGACGCCCGCTTCGTCGTGACAGTTCACCAGCACGGAACGGTGCTCGTCGAAAGCTGCTGGCAAGTGGACCTGCCGCGTAAGTATGGTGCCGTAGATAACCCCCAGCAGCTCTTGCCTGCCCATGCTTGCGAGGATGTTGGTTTCGATGTCGGCATCGCCATGACTGACACCCAAAATCACGTTTATCCCGACCTCCAGCGCCCGGTCGCGAGCGCCTTCGAAAGCGAGAGACATCCAGGGATCTGTTGAAAGTTCATCGGCAATGAATAGGATGGTGGATTGGCCGGCAGGCGCCGACTTCTGACCGCGGCGGACAAACTTGTAGTTCAGCCGCTCCGCTGCTTCGTTTACGCGTTGTCGCGTGGCATCGGTGAGCCGGGCCAGTTTGCTGCCGCTGAGCACCAGAGACACGGTCGCCTGGGATACGCCGGCCGCCGCGGCCACGTCCATCATCGTGGGACGCGCGTCGCTGGCCTGCCGCCTAGACTTCACCATTCCCGTCAACCCGTTTCACAAAAGCATCACTCCCGACTTGCTGAATAGTTATTGCATCCATGTCAAGGGGACGCCCGTGTTCGCCCGGCCAGGCTTGCAAGCCCGCAAAACAGGTACGATCGTCAATCTGGGCTCGGTTCCATAGCGCCGAGCTAAGGGGTGCGCAGGCGGATCGGGGAAGGTCCGAGACCTCCCCCTCGACATTCTGTGGCTGGACATCACGCAGCCTTGCTCCCTTGCGACGCTGCCGCCTGGAGGCCATGGAGATAGTTGACCTCAGGCTGGACGTGAGCGGCGGCCTGCAAGAATGACCCGATTGTCGTGGGCGACAGCCAGCCAACTCTTCGGATACGCGGCGTGATCGGGCCGCGGTTCAAACTCGGTAACGAGACCGAGATCGGCGCAATCAGCGCGACCCCGATTCTGGCGACGAGTTCTCCCGCGCGCTTTCAATCCGGTGCTTGGCATAACGGCCGACGTTGCGGCCGAGGCGATCGGCCCTTGGCGCCCAGTGGATATGCTTATGGCTCAGGACGGCAACGTAGGAGGCCGCGTTTTCACGAGTCTGGAATGGCGGCATCTGGATATGATCGGATGACGGTGCGTAAAATTGCTGATCCGCCGTGCCGAAGGACGGCTCCGGCATTGACGAACAACCGATCCGCGCTTCCAGTCCGTTTCACCAGGTCGGTGATTGGCGCTGTCGAGTGACAATAAATACTCGGGCATTCCCGATCTGCTCGACGTTTTAACACGGCATAGGCACGCAGAAACGCTATGTCCCACTCAATCTCGTCGCCCGGGCGCCGGTCTCGGTCCTAGTGAAGCGCCTGGCATAGAGGACGGTGCAGCGCGTCTCGCCCTGACAGACATGAGCGCCAAGCTCACCGGCCTGACGGAAGGTCATTCAGATCGGCGCGGCGTAGCCGCGCGCGCCATGGC
>JAAYDF010000289.1 GCA_012729395.1 Phycisphaerae bacterium | reverse complement strand
GCTACGACGGTTAGCAGTTCGACCAGGGTGAAGCCCGGTCGCCGGTCGGCGGGACGGTTGCGGATAGTCATCGCAAGGCTCCTTGAAGAAGGTACGGCACAAAGACCCAATATATCATACCCCGCCAAGGCCCGAAAAGTCACGCGGGATGGTGTCCCAAAAGGAGCCGCCGCGGCGACTTCCCTGTTTAGCGTCGACTTCCCTGTTTAGCGGTGCCGCTTGCGGCACCGAGTCCACGTCGCAAGCAACGCGGCTAACCCGCACGTGACACGGCTCAACCAACGCGGCGCGGCTAAACGACCGCGTCAGCCGCCGCCGCCGGACACCGCGTTGATCAGGTGCACCAGCGGGAGGAAGAGGGCGATGACGATGAAGCCGACGATACCACCGAGGGCCACGACCATCACCGGCTCGAGCAGGCTGACCAAGCCGTCCACCAGCGTCTCGACCTCTTCGTCGTAGTTGTCGGCGATCTTGATGAGCATCTTATCGAGATCGCCGGTCTCCTCGCCGACGTCGATCATGTTGACGACGATGGAGTCGCAAATCTTGGCGGCCCGCAGGGGGTTGGCGAAGGACTCGCCCTCTCGGATCTCGTCGTGCACGGTACGGAGTGCCCGGCTGTAGACCTCGCTGCCGGAGGTCTCGCGGGTGATGTTGATGGCCTCGAGGATGGGGACGCCCGCCGCCAGCAGCGTGCCCAGGGTCCGCGTGAACCGAGCCACCGCCGACTTGGCCAGGATGTTGCCGAGAATGGGGATCTTGAGCTTGACCAAGTCGATACCGTATCGGCCGGCCTCGGACATCGACAGCAGTTTCATCAACGAAACCGCGATGACCGGGCTGAACAGGACGATCACCCAGCCCGGCGGCCTGGCCTTGACGAACCAGTTCGACGTATTGATCAGCATCATGGTCATGGACGGCAGGGTGGTGCCGAAGTCGCGGAAGATCTCCTCGAACTTGGGCACCACCGCGATCATAATGCCCGCGACGATGCCCACCGCGAAGGTGATCACCACCGCCGGGTAGATCATCGCTCCGACCACCTTGCGCTTGAGCCGTTGGGCGCGCTCCATGAAGTCCGCCAGACGCTGGAGGATAACGTCGAGCACACCACCCGTTTCGCCCGCCTGCACCATGTTGCAGTAGAGGCGGTCGAACGCCTTGGGCTGGCTGGCCATGGCTTCCGAGAGGGTGGCTCCGCCTTCGATGTCGTCGGCGACGTTACGCAGGATCATGCGCAACATGCCCGGTTTCTGCTGTTGTTCGAGGATGCGCAGGCTTCGCAGGATGGGCAGGCCGGCGTCCTGGAGCGTGGACAACTGCCGGGTGAACTGGGTCACCTCCTTGACCTTGACGCGTCCGATCCCGCCGACGGTTTTCTTCTTTTTGCCCCCGGCAGCCGCAGCCGCCTCGGCCTTCACCGCCCGCTTGCCGCCTTTCTGCTTGAGCTTCGTCGGGTAGTAGCCGAGGCTTCGGATCTTGGCTAGAGCGTCCTCTGTAGACGCCGCCTCGATCTCGTCCTTGACCTCCTGCCCCGCCTGGTTCATGGCTTCATACAGGAAAGTCGACATCGCCGTGCTCCGAAAAAATACCCTTGGCGCCTCACCGCGAAGAGGTGGACGTTATCGAGACCTCTCTTGACATCCCGCCTCTTCTCGCAACTTCGTACCCTGCCCCGTACACCCGGGGACTTGCGTCCCCGGCTCGCAGTTCGCGTCCCCGGCTCGCTGTTTACGTTTCCGGGCTCCCGCGATCCCTCCTTACGCCTCCTCCACGATGGTCTCCCGCACGACCTCCTCGATCGTGGTCAACCCTTCGTAGATGGCCAGCAAACCGTTCTCTCGCAACGAACTCATCCCCGCTTTGCGGGCCGCGTTGCGAAGTAACGCGGTCGAGGCATGCTTCATGATCAGGTCCCGCATCTCGTCGTTGAGGGCCATGATCTCGAAGAGGCCCACCCGGCCGCGATAGCCCGTGT
>JAAYDF010000288.1 GCA_012729395.1 Phycisphaerae bacterium | reverse complement strand
CTTCATCCTCAAAGAAGAAATCGAAAGTGGCGTAACGAATTGGACCGGCAGGATGCCCCGAGGCAATTTACACAGGACTTGACACTACCTCCGCCACCCCTGGTGGCCCGCTAACTCGCAAGGAATACGCCGGTCGCCACGGCTCGGCCGTCTTCGACGCTGAGCTCAGACGAAGCGAGCTCGCCGAAGTCGGGGGGCGACCGCTACGATGGGGCGTGAATCGCTCTAGGGCAGGAATGTATCGGTTTCGTACAGCGGTTGCTCGGTTCCTTGGTACTGGGTCAGGTCGCCGGCTCGGTAGATGTTGTCTCCGTCAACCCCGACATTGGGCGAAGTGAACCATCCGCTGCTGCCGTCGATGTGGATGACGTTCTGGCCCGCTCCGTTCTCATGCAGGAGTGAGTTGCCTACCAAGTAGGCAGCAGTTTGCAGACGGCTTTTGCCTTCCTGGTGAAAATGGGGGTTACGATCGGCGGCGAAGACCATGGGGCCACTCGCTGTGCCGGCCAAGTCCTCGACTCGTTTTCCTTGTGGATGGTTCATGAAGACGAAGCTGTAAGAGTTGTTGGCCGGCTCGGCGAAATCGTTGAACAAGCGGTAGTCATTGGCGAGCATAGGACGGCCGTTTTTTGCCGCGGGGCAGACGAAGACGCGGATGTTGGGTATGTGGCCCCTCCGGACAAGGCGAAACACGTGTCTTGTGTTGGAGGCCGGGGGCAGATGCCGTGGGTCGCCGGCCAACCAGGAGCCACCCGGGACGTAATCGGCGAAGGGCAGAAAGCCGGCCTGGGCCTCGGCGTACGCATCGGTCGCTTCACTGATGGTCCGCAGGTTGTTCTGGCAGACGCTGCGTTGAGAAACGGCGTGAGCTCGGAAGTAGCCCGGTACGGCCAACCCGACGAACAGCACCACGCATGCCGCCACGGCGACCAAGTCGCGCAAGGAGAAGAACATGCGTCCAGCCCGGCTTTCGCCAACCGGGGAAGGCGAGAGGGTCGGCCCGGCGGGGGGCAGTCGGAGCGTTGTACTATCCTGGTTGGCGATGGCGGACATCACGGATTCGACCAGATCGGTCGCGGGCGGGGGAACCTCGGCCTGGTCGAGGATCCCGAGCAGGCGTCCCAGGCTGTCGCTTCGGGTCTGCCACTCCGAGGAAGCGGCCAGCGCTGCCTCGAGTCGGTCGGCCTCTGCCGGCTCCAGCCGGTCCAGATGCCAATCCAAAAGCAATTCATCCAATTCTTCAGGCGTTTGAGCCATCGCTTTGAACCTGTTCCTCAGTGGCCTGGCGATAGGCCGCGGCGAATTGCCGAACCGCGGCGTGCAGCCGGCTTTTGACCGTCCCCAAGGGGATATTCAATACCTCGGCGATCTCCTTGTACGGAAACCGATGGAAATAGCTCAAAACCAACACTTCACGCAGGTGCTCGGGCATGTGGCTGAGCACCTTGCGGACAAGCTCCTGCTGTTCCTCGCGTTCGAGCCCGGCTGAAGGTGGCTCGGGCACCACCGAGAGGAAATCGAGAAACGTCTGCCCCTCGGCCTCGCTGGCCTCCACGCGAGCGTTCAAAGGCACCGTCGGACGTCGCCGGAGACTGCGCAGCAGGTCGCGGGCCTTGTTCGCGGCGATGGTGAACAGCCAAGGCTTGAACCGCCGCGTGCAATCGAACTCCGCCGCGGACTGGTGGACCTGCAGAAAGGCCTCCTGCAGCAGGTCCTCAGCCAGCGTGGCGCTGCCGGTGAAGCGGGTGAGAAACCGAAACAGCTCGTCCGCGTGCCGCCGGACCAGCAGCTCGAAAGTATCTGGCTTTCCAGCAACGTGGTCGGCCAGCAACTGCTCATCCGTGGGCGTGTCCACCAGTGTTCCGCCGTTCCTAATACGGTCAACCGCTGCAGGTGTTCGGCGGGTTTCGTCTGTAACCCGGCCGAGGTCAGCCCCCACCGGCGTTCATCATAACTTGGTCGCTTGTGCCGTCAAACGAGGCTTGACACCGCCCGTGCTGTAAACTTAGCCTAGAGCGTCACTTGGTCCACGCTGGGGGCGGACAGCAGCCCACAGCAGGTCCGATCAAATAGCAGGCGGGCGGACGCGGTGGGCGAGCCTGCCGGGAAGTCAGGTTACAGGTCATGACGATCCGAGACCGTGCATTACCGCAGGAAACATTATCGGCTTTGGTCGAGGCGACGGCGGCGATCAACAGCTCGCTGGAGCTGGAGGCCACACTGCAAGCCATCGCCCAGAGTGCCGCCAACGTCATGCAGGCCGAGGCGAGTTCCGTACTGCTACTGGATGCGGCAAGGCGGAAGCTGGTATTCATGGCGGCGACGGGCAACTCCGGGCCGATGCTGCTGGGCGAAGAGTTTGACGCCGACTTAGGCATCGCCGGCAAGGTGGCCGGCAGCGGCAAGCCGATCATCGTCACCGATGTGCGGCAGGACAAGTCCTTCTTCAAGGGCATCGACGACAAGAGCAGCTTCACTACCCGCGGGCTGATTGCCGCCCCGCTGATCAAGAAAGACCGGGTCATCGGCGTGGTCGAAGTGCTGAACAAGATCGGCGAGGAGAACTTCACCGATTCGGATCTGGAACTGCTCCAAATCTTCGCCAACATCGCCGCCAGCGGGGCGACCAACGCCCAGGCCCATCACCGGCTCAAGCTGGAGAACCGCGGGCTGCGGGCGACCATGGACGCGGGCATCAATATCATCGGGCAGTCGACCGCTTTGCGGCAGGTGCTCGAACTCTGTGCCCGGGTGGCAGGCAGCAATGCCACCGTGCTGATCCTCGGCGAGACCGGCACTGGCAAGGAGATGCTCAGTCGCCACATCCATCTCAACTCGCCGCGCCATGACAAGCCCTTCATCGCCATCAACTGTGCCGCTTTGCCCGAGACGCTGCTGGAGAGCGAGCTGTTCGGCTACGAGAAGGGGGCTTTTACGGGGGCGGTGGCCCAGAAGCTCGGGCGGTTCGAGCTGGCCCACAGCGGGACGCTGTTCCTCGACGAGATCGGTGACATCAGCCCGTCGACGCAGCTCAAGCTGCTCCGCGTGCTGCAGGAGCGGGAGTTTGTGCGCCTCGGCGGGACCAAGACGATTTCCTGCGACGTGCGGATCCTGGCGGCCACCAACCGCGATCTGCAGAAGGCCATGCAGGATGGTTCGTTCCGCGAGGATCTGTATTACCGCCTCAACGTCTTCCCCATCCGCAACCCGCCGCTGCGCGAGCGCCGCGAGGACATCCCGCTGCTGGTCGAGCATTTCGTGCGGCACTCGGCCACGCAGCTCAACCTGCCGGTGCCCGAGGTAAGCAACGACGCCCTGGCTCTGCTGACCAGTTACCAGTGGCCGGGCAACATCCGCGAGATGCAGAACGTCATGGAGCGGGCGGTCCTGCTGTGCGACGGCCAGGTCATCGAGGTTGCCCACCTGCCGCGGGAGATCATCGGCGAGGACAGCGAGCCGCTGCTCACCAAGGAGGACTCGAGCCTGTGGGGCTACGAGAAGGCCCTCATCGTCCGGGCCCTCAAGGAGGCCGGCTGGAACCAGACCCGCGCCGCCAAGGCCCTGGGCATCTCCCGCGATAACCTCCGCTATCGCATCAAGAAATACGAGATCCAGCGGCCGGATTGAGATGACGACGAGTCGCACCCCAACGAGCCCCGAGCGCCAGCGAGCGGGAGTCGGTTGGGTTAGTCAGTCCGCTGCCAATACTGCGAGCGTCCTCGTCCTCACCTCGGAGCATCTATCCGAGCGCTCGTCGCTATGAACTCTTCCTCATAGCTGTTGCTCCTGCGGCACACCATCAAGGCTGTCGGCGGTCCAGTTGCCTTCCTCGTTGTAGTTGAACGACCGGGGAAGGCCGCACGCATTCCATACCGCATCGAATATGGGGCGCATTACACGCGGAAGATGCCTTGGAAGCTCCTCAAGGAGTACATCCGGCAGTAGCAGTACGTCTCGATCGATGGGGTACACTTTGTCCAACCTCCGAGCATCCACATGGAATGACGCACCCTTGGCGCCAACAATTGCGAGCATGATCACAAAGGGTGGATGTATGTCAGTCGCCTCAAGCGTCTTGATGTAACGTGCCGTGGCTTCAAGCGTCACCTTCTCGTACCAGATGTTCGCGATACTCGGGAGGCCGTCGTCTGAAGCCCCCAGATCGGAACGTACCGCCTCGACACAGCCCGAGCGAAAGACCTGGCAATACGACCACGCGGAGGGCTTTTGGCGGCTCCTCGGATCCCCTACAAAGGTCATAAAGCCATCGAGATTAGGGCGGTAGCCCCAGTGCCCCCCCCCGAGGGCAGGAAAGCCAGTGATTATCTGACTCTGAGTGAAATCTGCAGCCGAGATACGGCAAGTGTTTTGAAATGAATCAACAGGAACAACGTGCAATACCAGCTTGGCATCGTCACGCAGGGGAACTGGAGTTTCGCCGACGATGATTTTAGCGATGCGGTCGTCGCGCCACCCCCGAATACGCTGCGGCAGGTCGCCCGCGAGCGCAAACGCCGAGCGCAGCTCATCAACATCCATCTGAAACTTGCCCGCGATGCTTCGGGCGAAGAACCTCGATGACCCCTTGAAGGTCACCATGTGTGGGCCCACCCAACTCTTCGGAATCCGTATGACGAGCACCGATCCTTCAGCAAAACCAGTTATCGCGCGCATTTGCAGGGCGAGAATGCGCGGGGCGATGGCGTCGCGAATGACGCTTTCCAGGCGAAGTCGATCCTTGTCCGAATCGAATCCCGGAAGACCTGCAACCTTAGTGGGAAGGCCGCTCTCGGCCGCGATCCCATAAAGCAGGTCACCACCTGCTGCGTTGGCGAACGAGGACACATCGGCCAGAAACTCTCGTTTGTCTGCATCTGTTGGACCTGGGAGTGTCTGCTTGTACTCGATCGTGCGGCCTTCACGCACACCGTTCTCTATAAGCGAGCGGATGTGATCCGCAGTGATGGCATCGATGGCGACGGGGATCATCGGATTATCTCCGCATGCCCTTCCCTAACCTCATCTGCGAAGCAGGGTCACATGCCGTACTAACGGTTCCTTCGCTCGCAGGTTGCTTATCGCAATCCCTATTTCGACCCGCATGCCCGAAGGGTGACTGACGCCACCGCTCGGCGATGCGAAACATCATGCAAAATGGCGGGCAGGGAGAGGTTCCCCTCTCATGATGCTCAACCCAAGCAGCGACTTGGCGAGGCGGGCACAGCTTCCTTGCTTTTGGGATCGGCCGAAGCCGCCTGCCCGCGAGCATCATTCCCGCCGTCAAGAGCATCCTGATCATATGGTTCATACGCACCTCTGTTGAGATCGAAATCTTCACAGAGGGCAGAACCCCAATCAAGGCGCTGAGATCGACGCTTACCAAGCCCCTGAACTCTTGGCACAACTCACGGAGGTCATGGTAGCGGATACCCCGGTCTACTTCAATCCGGTTCGGAGCGGATTAATGTTGCCGACCCAGAGTATTCGATCCGGGCGCGCCGCTCTCCGTCTGTTTTCCGATGAGGGCAAGCGCTTGCGCGAGCTGGCCGGGGCGAAGGGAAGATCACGGCCAAGAAACCGCCGCCCAGCCTCGCACAGATGGGCGGTTACGGTTTGTCCTCTTTCGGCCGATAGTCGCGCGGATCGAGACAGGCATCTCCTAACCGAGTGGCAGGATAGCCCGGCCGCGCAACGGGATCAACGGGCGCGGGGCACCCTGGGTCCGCCCACGGGTTTGGGAGTCGCGGTGGGCAGGTTGGGCCCCAAGGGGGTAGAGACAGTGATGCAGAGAGTCTATCACACGGCATCTCTCAATTGTCCGGTCTCCGGCATCTTCTCCACGTCATTCAGCGCGTCGTGGCGCGTCCTGCGTGCCCGCGTCGTTCACCTGTCCGATTTGCACGCCAAGGATTCTACCATCTGGCCCGCGCTGACGGAGGGTTCGATCAGTCGCCCGTGGTCTGCGGGAACCGTGACAACTTAGGGGGGTGAAGTTAGCCCTCTTCCGGCCCCGGCAGGGGCCAAGGGGCGTAACCACGGGTTTCGCGTCGGCGGGCTGCGCCGTCGCGCCGCTCCACCTGTGGCGACCGCCCGTGGCCCCTTCGGGGCCAGAGGTAGGGCGGCGTGGCGAGGGACATGGCGGTATCCACCGCCCTGAGTATCGCGGGCTCGTTCCGAGCGGCTCGGTCACCGGGTTAGGATCTGAGCGACAGTGACTTGCACGCTTACCACGCGAAGCGGGGTCAGGGAACACGATCGGCGAGCAGCCGATGCGCTCCAGCGAGTAGCCGGGTTTATCCCGGCGCTCTGCGGGAGGAGGGTGGGGACGCAGCCCCACGTTCCTAGCGAGAAGGGCGGGGAAGAAGCCCGTCGCCCCTCGCGCGAAAGGCGGGGATAAACCCCGCCGCTCGCTCTTGGGCGGCTCGCCTCACCTGTCACGGATCGTGCGAAGCGGCAAGCGGGATCGCGTCTTTGGCTTGCGAGTCGTTCATATTGCTTTTGCGCGGATCCTTATCCCTGGCGGTGATTGCCTCAGCCAGCGTCTCCGAAGATAATCTGCGGCATGAAGATCCGCTCGCCCGGACAATGTGTGTACGTGCTGGTGACGCGGCCGAGCGGCGGCTTCACGAGCTATCGCTCGCTGCTTGTTTTCCTTCTTTTTGTGGGAGTGAACCTGGGGCTGACCCTGGTCTTTGTGTCCAGCCTGACGGGGTTGACGGTTCCGATGCCTCTCTTCCTGGCCATGGCTTACGGGTTGCTGTTGACGGTGGTGGGGGTTCTGGCTCACCGGGCGCGCCATCGACGGTTCAACGAGCCTGCCGGACGCGTGCGCCGGTTGGATGGCCTGCTTGCCCGGCCTGGGGCGCTGCAACGCTTCCCTCACCGGGCGGTGGAGCGCGTCCGGCGTCGCTATCCGAGCAGCCTCTGGCGCCTGCAACGGGTACTCCGGCAACTGCCCCCCGGTACGACGATTATCACCTACGGGGCCGACGGTGGAGACATTGCCCTTTTCCTGGGTGGTGCGTGCCCCTTCGAGCCGATCGAACTCAATGAGGGCGCGGCCCGACTCGTCGATCTGCTTAAGGCCAGATTCGACGAGCTGGCCGCGGAAGCCGCACGGCAAGACCGACATGCCTATGTGGATGGAGTGAAGCGCTTCTCTGAGTCTGTTCGGCGCAGCCTTGGCCCGGTCATCGGCGGCACGTTCTTCTCGCTGTGGCTGAGGCGGGTTCTCGTCCCTGTTCTCGGATTCGGCCCAGCCGCTTTCTTCCTGTGGCAAGATGAGCAGTGGGCCTTGCTCGGGGGTGCCGTGGTGTATGGCGTTCTTGGCTACCTGGGGCTGCGGTTCTGGAATGATGAGTACTGGTTGGTACCCGGCGGCATCGTGGTGCGGAGCCATCGTCCCCATCGGCGAGCGCCTCACGGCCGGTATTTGACGCGCGGACGGTGCGTGCTCTACGCCGACGGCAAGACGGAATCGGTCTGGATTGCCCACGAACGGGCCGTCGTCCGCATGCCGGAGCGGACACTTCTGGTTGGTTTTCTGGTGGGCTGGCTGAGCGCGGTCGAGCCGCCGTCGCGCGAGCAGGTCTGCGACTTCGCCGGGATCGCGCCAGAACGCCTGCGGTAATCATTCATGCGCCCTGATGGGGTACATTGAGAGCATCGCGAGGGAGCCGAAGGCAAGAGCGAGCGGCGGGGTTTATCCCCGCCTTCCGCGTGGGAAGCGGCGGAGTTCATCTGTGTGTGTCCAGCAGGGAAGGCCGGGCTTTGTCTCGGCGCTCCTCACGCAAAGCGCCGGGACAAGCCCGGCGGCTCGCCGATTCTGTGACGTGAGTCGGCCTATCCATCGGTAGCGACTCCGTTGCGGAGCTCGGCTGTGGGGCTTACCCTCTCGTTGAGGCCGGCCTGACAACGGGCTGTGCGGGGCGGCATGAGGAGGCGCGTCATGCGTACGGCGAAACATGTAGGCTCGCTTTTGTCGGGGCTTGCGGGTGTGGCGGTGGTGTTGTGCGGCTTGGGATGTGCCGCTTTTCACTCGTTGAGTCCGGATGAGCACGCTATGTTCTACCCGTGTGCGGGTTACCGAGATCCGGATCGCGGGGGATGGGTGGTATTCGTACGCGGCTGGGTTTACGAAGATTCGTGGTTCAGCCGAAACTTGTCGTTTCTCGGCGACGTGTTGGACGTGGATGACCTCGTGCCTGATCCGAAAGAGCGCAAGGTGCTTCGCGAACGGCTCAGGCCGTTCCTGGTGGATAACGAAAGCCATAAGACCCTGGACATTTACATCGGCGAAGCCCGGTATCGGTTGAAACCGACCGGCGAGAGCGGTCACGTTTCCGACCGCATCCTGGTGACGGATGAGCAGGTTCGCGGTCAGGGAGCTTTGCCGAATGGGCGGGCGGGGCGCTTGGCTTATCGGGTGGCCACTTGGCCGAGCAAGGATCGGGTGGTGACGGGTGAGGTGTTCCTGCTTGAGAACCAGGGCCTGAGCATCGTTTCGGACATTGACGACACCATCCGGATTACTGAGGTGAATCACACCAAGCGGATGCTGAGAAGCACATTCTTGCGGCCGTTCGTGCCGGTGCCGGGCATGGCGGAGGTGTACGCGGCTTGGGCAGCCGAGCACGGTGCTGAGTTTCATTACCTTTCCGCCGCCCCGTGCCAGCTTTACGAACCGATTGCGGCATTTCTTCGCGAGCACGGGTTTCCCGAGGGCTCGATGCGTCTCAAGTCGATCAAGCGGGAAGGTGGGGTGATGGGTGTGATCCTGGGGTTGTTCGAGGCGCCTCGTTCATTCAAGCGACAGGGTTTGACGGATTTGATGCGGGCGGTTCCCGGCCGGCGTTTCGTGCTGATCGGGGATTCGGCGCAGGAGGATCCGGAGATCTACGCCGATATTGCCCGGGACTTTCCCGAGCTAGTGGAGCGTATTCTGATCCGAAATGTGACCTGCGAGGGTCGCGAGGCACCGCGGTACCAGGAGGCATTTCGCGATCTGCCGCCGGAGTCATGGGTGATCTTCGATGAGGCCGAGGAGATACGGGACCTTGACTTGATCCGCGACGTGAGTCGTTAGGGCGGTTCACGCAATCGCGTAGCGGCCGCCGCCCCTGGTGGCCCACGAACTCGCAAGGAATACGCCGGTCGCCACGGGGGGCGACCGCTACACAATTTCGTGACATGCTCGAGGCATTTTCCAGGCTCATTCATTGCCTCAGTCGCACCAATGCACCGCCGCCGGGTTGCAGTCGGAGGGTTACGCGTGAGCCTTCCTGCTCGGTATGCCAGCTTCGCGTCGGTGCGTGGAACTGCTCCATCGGGCCGGGGCCGGTCAGAACGGTCGTCGCGGCCTTTCGATAATCGAGATTCACCACCACCACATGCGTGGGGTTATTGTCGCTCTTGCCGAAGCAGCCGAGCAGCACATCCTGAGCGGGCGGGTCGGGCACGAAGGCACTGCCGGGCGGCAAGGGCTGCGCGCCCAGCGGCACCGTTTTGCAGTGGTAAGCGCCCAGGGAGGTCAAGGGTTGCAGCTCGCGGGCCATGGCCAGGAAGTCGCGATTGAACTGTGACACGGCCCAGTAGAGCGGGCGAGGCGTGGCGGCATCTTCCCACATGCCGATGTCGTAGCGGAAGTGGCTGATCCCCTGGGCTCCGTAGGCCAGGGAGGTAAAGGTCAGCCATCGCACTTCGTTTTCGTTGGGCCCGCGCCAGCCTTCCGCGGGCGAGTCGCAGGCCTGGATGATGTTCAGGAAAGGCAGCTTGGCCTCCATCGCCGCCGACCGGATCAACGCGAGGTTCAGGAAGTACTGCACGCCGTCGCTGTTTCTCAAGAAGTGGTAGTGGTCGTAGCTGATGAGCTCGGGCTGGACCGTTTCGATGAACTGCCGCAGATGCTCGCGGTATCGTAGTGACGTCTTATCGTCGGTCGAGATGCCCGCGAAGTCTTGGGGGTAGCCTACGCGTGCCCGCTCGGCGGTGTCGTCGCTGACCTGGAGTTGTCCGTCACTGGCGTAGGTGGGGAGCAGATTGATATACGCCAGGTGAGCGGGATCGTGTTGACGCAGGAACGCGACGAGTTTGCCCAGCTTGGGAAACGCCCCCGCCCCCGGCTCGTCGACGAGGTGGTAGGCGTAGAGTGCGGGATGCTCGCGAGCCTGTTCGATCAACGAGCCGAGTGCCTTGGCTTGCTCGGGTTCGTCGATGTTCGGCGTGCCGATCACCAGCATGCCGCGCATTGCGTGATCGTGCAGGATGTCCAAGTCCGTGATGCTTCTGGCCCAGCCGAGGTTCCACCCGCCAGCGCGAACCTGTGCGGCCTGTTGTTGGGTCAGCGGTTTGTCCGCGCCCGGCCCCGCCCAGTAGGTGACGATCGGCTCGCCGATGCTCCACTTCGCGACCGATGGGGGCTCGGCATTGATCCATGTCGCGCTGAGCATGAGCAGGTAGGCTGCGATCGTGGTGGAGAGAATGGGGTGTGGCATCTGCTTTCTCCGATGAGGGTCATGGCGCGTGTGCTCGCCGACCGATACTCACGCAATGGTCGGGATGCCGTTTGCGTCCTGGCCGAGCGGCAGGTTATACCTGTGGTGCATGGGGATCAACCCAGTGGATTCTCTGAGGGACCGGCCGGGCGCCGGAGCCGCGGAAGATGGTATCTCGTCGCGGGGTGGTTCTTGGGCTGATTTGCGGGTCGAGATGGGAGGGTTGGGACCAGTGTGGCGGGTCGAGAATGGTCTGTTATCGAGGCGCGCGCCGCGTATTCGATCATCGCGAGAAATGGAGTAGAATATGTGGTGGCGGGCACTTGCATTCCGCCAAGAATCGAGTATGTTGGGTCTGTGATTTTTTTCACGATAGCGCACCACGCAGGCTTCGGTCGGCCCGGAGCGACCTGCGAACGGGCAGACCGGTCAAGGTAGAGTACGCACCAGCCAGGCACGCCTCGCGCGGAAGTCGTGGTGCTCCGAAGGTCATGAGGTGAGCAGCAACGTCCGCCCAGCCGATCGCGGATCGGCGGGGCAGTGGAATCAGCAGAGCGTAGGCTCGAACACAGGCGAGGGAGCTATGAGCGCAAGTCTCCAGGCAGCCGTTCAAGAGATCTGTCAGGCCTGCGGTAACGACCGCACGCGCGTGATGGACATTGTCCGCGAAGTTCAGAGTCGATTCGGGTGCGTCACGGGCGAGGCGATGGACCTGATCGCCAAGACGGTCTCCGCACACCGCGTCGAGGTGGAGGGCGTGGTTTCGTTTTACGCCTTTCTGAGCGACCAACCCAAAGGCGAGGTGGTGATCCGTCTGTGCAACGACGTCATCGACGAGATGGCGGGTAGCGAGCGGATCGTCCGCGCCTTTCGCGAGGCATTGGGAATCGACTTCGGGCAGACCACGCCGGACGGCAGAATCACGCTGGAGCACACGCCGTGCATTGGCATGTGCGATCAGGCGCCGGCGGCGATGGTCAACGACGTGATTGTGACCCGGCTGTCGAGCGACAGCGTGTGGGCGATGGTGCGTGAGCTGAAGGCACACATGGACCCCAAGCGGCTGGTCCAGAAGCTTGGCGACGGGAACAACGCCCACTCGTTGGTCCACGCGATGGTGGAGAACAACATCCGCAGGAGCGGACCGGTCATCTTCGCGGATCTGACGCCGGGCGACGCCCTTAAGAAAGCTGTGGCGATGAGCCCGCAGGAGGTGATCCGGGACATCAAGACCTCGCGCTTGCGAGGCCGAGGCGGTGCCGGCTTCCCCACAGGCATCAAATGGGATTACACCCGCAGTGCGGAGGGTGCCAAACGGTACGTGCTCTGCAACGCTGACGAGGGCGAACCGGGCACCTTCAAGGACCGGGTGATCCTCACGGAAAAGGCGGAGTTGCTCTTCGAGGGCATGGCCATCGCGGGCTACGCCGTCGGGGCGGAGACGGGCATCCTGTATCTGCGGGCGGAGTACGCCTACCTGCGGGCGTTCCTGGAGGACGTGCTCAATCGGCAGCGCAGCCGGGGCTTGTTGGGCAAAGACGTCGGCGGCAAGCGGGGTTTCGATTTCGACATCCGCATCCAGATGGGAGCCGGGGCGTACATCTGCGGCGAAGAGACGGCGTTGATCAGTTCGTGCGAGGGGTTGCGGGGCGATCCCAAGAACCGCCCGCCGTTCCCGGCGCAGAAGGGCTACCTGGGTTGCCCGACGACGGTGAACAACGTCGAGACGTTCTGTTGCGTGGCCCGGATATTGGACAAGGGGCCGGGCTGGTTTGCCCAACTCGGTTCGCAGGGCAGTTCGGGGACCAAGCTGCTGAGCATCTCCGGCGACTGCAAGAGCCCTGGCGTCTATGAGGTTCCGTTCGGCGTCAAGCTGCGCGAAGTGCTGAAGATGGCGGGGGCCGAGGAGGCCTTGGCGGTGCAGGTTGGCGGGCCGAGCGGGCAGATGGTCGGCGAGAAGGATTATGACCGGTCCATCTGCTACGACGATCTGGCGACCGGGGGTTCGGTGATGGTCTTCGGCCCGCAGCGGAATCTGCTGCATGTGGTCTCGAAGTTCCTGGAGTTCTTCGTCGAGGAGAGCTGCGGCTACTGCACGCCGTGCCGGGTTGGAAACGTCCTGCTCAAGGAGCGGGTGGACCGGATCCTGGCGGGGCAGGGCGAGGAGGCCGACTTGGCGTATCTGCAGGATCTTGGCCAGACGGTGAAGATGGCCAGCCGATGCGGGTTGGGGCAGACCTCGGCGAATCCAGTCCTGAGCACGCTGAAGAACTTCCGGTCGATGTACGAGTCGTTGCTGCGGAAGCCGATCGACGGGAAGCAGTTGTCCTTTGATATTCACCAGGCCCTGGCGGACGCCCAGACGGTCGTCGGGCGGCAGTCGGTTCATTTTTGAGCGTCTATAAGCAGGGAAATGACATGAGCGACACGATCAACTTCATCATTGACGGGGTCGAGATCCAGGGCCGCGAGGGCCAGACGATCCTGGAGGCCGCGGAGGCGGCGGGCATTTACATCCCGCGGCTGTGCCACCTCAAGGGGTTGACTCCGCACGGGAGCTGCCGAGTCTGCACTGTGCTGGTCAACGGCCGGCCACAGGCCTCGTGCACGCAACCCGTCGCCGAGGGCATCGTGGTTGAGAGCGAGAGCGAGCGGGTCCAGCAAATCCGGCGGGACATCATCGACATGCTCTTCGTCGAGGGTAACCACTTCTGCATGTTCTGCGAGAAGAGCGGCAACTGCGAACTGCAGGCGATGGCCTACCGGTTCGGGATTCCCACTCCGAAGTTCCCGTACCAGTTCCCGAAACGTGGGGTAGATGCCTCGCATCCGGACATCTTCGTGGATCACAACCGGTGCATTCTGTGTGGGCGGTGCGTTCGCGCCTCGCGGGATCTGGACGGAAAGCATGTGTTTGATTTCGTGGACCGCGGACCGCACAAGCGGGTGGCGGTGAACGCCGAGGCTCGGCTCGCGGACACGAATCTTGACGCGTCGGACAAGGCCACCGAGGTCTGCCCCGTGGGAGCTATCCTGCGCAAGCGGGTGGGCTACGCGGTGCCGGTCGGCAAGCGGCTGTACGACGAAAAACCCATCGGCTCGGACATTGAGGCTGCCAAGACCAAGTAAGGAACCCTGCACATGGCAAAACCTAAAGTCGCGACAACGTCCCTGGCCGGCTGCTTCGGCTGTCATATGTCCCTTCTGGACATCGATGACCGCATCCTGAAGCTGGTGGAGCTGGTGGACTTCGACAAGAGCCCGATTGACGACATCAAGGAATTTAGCGGTCGCTGTGCGATCGGGCTGATCGAGGGCGGATGCTGCAACGAGGAGAACGTCCGCGTGCTCCAGGATTTCCGCAAGCACTGCGATATTCTGATCTCGGTCGGGGATTGTGCCACGATGGGTGGCATCCCGGCGATGCGGAACAACATCCCGCTGGAGGAGTGCTACGCCGAGGCCTATCTCGACGGCCCGACGGTGCATAACCCGAGCAAGCAGATTCCCAACGATCCGGAACTGCCCCTGCTCTTGAACAAGGTCTACCCGTGTCACGAGGTGGTCAAGATTGACTACCATCTTCCGGGGTGTCCGCCGTCGGCGGATACTCTGTGGGAGGCCCTTGTGGCCCTGTTGAGCGACAAACCGGTCGCTCTGCCTTACGCGTTGATCAAGTATGATTGACTCTGGGATATTGGAGGTTCGCCGTGGTCGCGACGAACGGCATGAAAAGAATCGTGATCGAGCCGGTTACCCGCGTTGAAGGACACGGGAAGGTCACCATCCTGCTCGATGAGAAGAAGCAGGTCCAGCAGGCCCGCCTGCACATCGTGGAGTTCCGCGGGTTTGAGCGGTTCATCCAGGGACGCCCGTTCTGGGAGGTTCCGGTCCTGGTGCAGCGGCTGTGCGGCATCTGCCCGGTGAGCCATCACTTGGCGGCGGCCAAAGCCATGGACTGGATCGTCGGCGGCGAGAAGCTGACCCCGACGGCGGAGAAGATGCGGCGGCTGATGCACTATGGGCAGTTTTTCCAGTCGCACGCCCTGCATTTCTTCCACCTGGCTTCGCCGGATCTACTCTTTGGCAAGCCGGGCGACCCGCTGTCCGGTTTCGCGGCGGACGTGGCTATCCGCAACGTCATCGGTGTAGCCGCCAAGTTCCCCGACCTGGCCGTACAGGGCGTGATGATGCGCAAGTACGGGCAGGAGGTGATTCTGCGCACCGCTGGCAAAAAGATCCACGGCACGGGCGCAATCCCCGGCGGGATCAATAAGAACCTGTCGATCACGGAGCGGGACTTCCTGCTCAAGGACATCGACCAGATGGTCGAGTGGAGCCGGTCCGCGGTGAAGATCGCCAAGGATTACACGGTCGAGCACCTGGAGAAGCTCGCTCCATTTGGTTCGTTCGACTCAAACCATCTGTCGCTCATCCGCGAAGACGGGGCCATGGATATCTACCACGGCAACCTGCGGGCGATCGACTCGGTCGGCAAGAAGATCTTCGATCAAGTGGATTACCAGCGGTACCTCGATTACATCGGGGAAGAGGTTCGCCCGTGGTCCTATATGAAGTTTCCGTTCATCCGCAGCTTGGGGCCGGAGAAGGGCTGGTATCGCGTCGGGCCGCTGGCTCGGGTCAACACCGCCGATTTCATCGACACCCCCGAGGCCGAGGCCGCCCGTAAGGAGTTCATGGCTGTCACCAAGGGCAAGCCGAACAACATCTCCATGGCCTACCATTGGGCGCGGATGATCGAGCTGCTGCATTCGATCGAGAGAATCAAGGAGCTGCTACACGACAAGGATTTGCAGGGCACCGATCTGGTGGCCAAGGGCGAACGCCGCGACGAAGGCGTGGGCTTGCTTGAGGCGCCGCGGGGCACGTTGTTCCACCATTACAGGGTGAACAAGGACGACCAGGTGGTGATGGCCAACCTGATCGTGTCCACGACGAGCAACAACGAACCGATGAACCGTGCGGTGGCTAAGGTGGCCAAGGATCACCTGAGCGGCGTGGAGATCACCGAGGGGTTGCTCAATCACGTGGAGGTGGCCATTCGGGCGTACGATCCGTGCCTGTCGTGCGCGACGCATGCCTTGGGGCAGATGCCGCTGACGGTGGAGTTGGTCGATCACGAGGGCAACCTGGTATCGACTCGCAGCAAGAACTGATCGGATGCCCAACGTGATCGGCGAATCGCGACAGACTGCGGTGCTGCTGATCGGGTACGGCAATCCCGGGCGTCAGGACGACGGGTTGGGGCCGGCCCTTGCGGCGGCGGTCGAGCGTTTGAAGCTGCCGGGCGTTACCGTGGATGCCGATTACCAGTTGACCGTGGAGGATGCGGCGGCCGCCGCTCGCTACGATGTGGCGATTTTCGCCGACGCGGACACCGCTGGTCCGGGGCCGTTTTATCTGCGGGCCGTGGAGCCGGATGCCACATTGAGCTTCAGCACGCACAGCGTGAGCCCGGCGGCGGTCATGGGGCTGGCCCGTGATTTGTTCGGCGCCCGGACAAGGGGCTTCGTGCTGGGGATTCGCGGGTACGTGTTCAACGAGTTCGAGGAGAGCCTGTCGGAGAAGGCACTGGGTAACTTGGCAGCGGCCGTCCGATTTATCGAGAGCGCCCTGCGGAGCGGAGTATTCGAGGAAACACCCGGCGGTACGGAGAAACCATCGGTTACCGTTGCCGCACCTGTGAGCGAGGAGTGACCATGAAAGACGGAAAACATGTGATTCTGTATATCGACGATGACCAGGATTTCCTCGATGCCGTCCGGACGATCCTCGAATCCAACGGCTACGCGATGGCCGAGGCTTCCAGCGCTGAGGAAGGTCTCAAGGTCTACAAGGAGACGCAGCCTGACTTCATCATCGTGGATCTGATGATGGAGGAAGTTGACGCGGGGACGAACTTCGTCAAGGAGCTGCGGGCGATGGGTAACAAGTCGCCCATCTACATGCTCAGCTCGGTTGGCGACAATTTGAGCATCAGCACGGATTACGCGGCCTTGGGCCTCAACGGCGTGTTCCAGAAGCCGATTGAGCCGGCCACGCTGCTGAGCGTTCTGAAGGCCAAGCTCAAGTAGTCGTCTTCGTCGGCCCGGTGCGCCTTGACCGGGAGGCCGGGGCGCGGGGCGGGCACTTCGAGCCGGCGCGTCCACTCCGGGCGGTGTCATGCCAGCGTCAGATCCCAGTGTGCTGCGGTTCATCGGACCGGACGAGGCCACCCGGTGCGTTCATGTCCTGTCCGTACCCGAACGCGAAATCCTCGACGAAATCAATCGCAAAGTCGCCGCCGCCCAATCGCTCGCGGAGATCCTCGATTTCGTCTTCCGGGCCGTTGCCAAGGTCAGCCTCTGTGACCGACTCAGCCTGGCGTTTGTCGAGGAGCAGGGCCGGCGGGTCGTCTCACACATCACCCATGCGGCTTACCAACCCATTCTACTCAGGACCGGGTACGCCGAGGATCTGCACGGCAGTTCACTCGAGACTATTCTGCGCAACGGCACAACGCGGATCATCAGCGACCTGCAACGCTACCTGGATCTGCGGCCCGCCAGCCGATCGACGAAGACCCTGCTTCGCGAGGGCGTGCGGTCGAGCATGACCTGCCCGCTGCGGGTCGATGATCGGGTCGTGGGGCTGTTCTTCCGCAGCGCCCGCCAGCCGGATGCTTACCAGCTCAACCACGCGTGTTTTCATCTGGCGATGGCGGAACGGCTCAGCCAGGCGGTCGAGAAGGCCTACCGCATCGAGCGGCTCGACGCCGCCAATCGGGCCTACTTCGAGATGCTCGGCTTCGTCACCCACGAACTCAAGAGCCCGGTCGCCTCCATGATCATGGATGCCCAGTTGCTCAACGACGGGTATCTTGGCGATCTGGAGCCCAAGCAGCGTGACAAACTCCTCGGCCTCATCAAGAAGGGGCATTACCTGCTCGGCCTGGTGAACGAGTACCTGGACCTCGCTCGCCTGGAGAGCGGCCAACTGGAACCGCGGTTTCGCGAGAATGTCAACTTCGTTAGCGAAGTGGTGGATCCGGCGGTGGACATCATCCGGCCGCAAATGGACGCCCGGCAGATGACGCTGACCCGCGACTGGCAGGCCCCGCCGCACGCCATCCACTCAGACCCGCAGTTGTTACGCATCGTCATGGTCAACCTGCTGGGCAACGCGGTGAAGTACGGTCGCGATCACGGCGAAGTGCGAATTCACCTGGCGGCCGACGACAGCATGCTGACCGCCTCGGTATGGAACGAAGGGCCCGGTTTCTCCGCCGCCCAGCGCCATCTCCTGTTTCGCAAGTTCTCGCGGCTCGACAAGCCGGAGCTCCGCAAAGCCAAGGGGACCGGCGTGGGGCTTTACACCTGTTGGCGAATCATTCAGGCGCACCGCGGCACAATCACGGCGGAATCGGACGAAGGTGAGTGGGCGGAGTTCACCTTCCGTTTGCCGCTCTTGCACGGAGGCCTCAGCGATCCGGAGTGAAGTCGCCCGTGCCGTCGTTGATGTAGATTCCGATGGTGCCCGAGTTCATGTGCGAGACGGCCAGGTCGGGAACGCCGTCGCCGTTGAAGTCCGCGGCCACCACGCACGTCGGGCCGTCGCCGACACTGAGGTTCCTCGCCGCCTGAAAAGTCTGATTGGCTTGGTTGAAGAACAGTGATACGTTGTCGGACCCGTTGTTGGCAACGACGAGGTCGAGCAGCCCGTCGCCGTCGAGATCCGTGACCGCAATCGAGGTGGGGTACCAACCTGCGGCCAAGCGCATCGGCGATCCGAAGCCGCCGTCGCCGCGGTTGAGGTAGACCAGCGCCTGTCCGAAATCCTCGGTGTTGAAGATATCGCCGTTGTCGGCCACCAGCACATCGGCGGCCCCGTCACCGTTGACATCGGCGATGCGCACGTCGCTGAGCAGATGATTGGTCCCTGCGTTCAGGTTCCTGGCGACACTGAACACACCGGTGCCGTCGTTGCGCAGGATCGTCACCTTGCCCGTGGACTGGTCGATGACCAAGTCGGGCCAGCCGTCGCCGTTGAGATCGCCCGCGTCGATATTCGACAACCGCGGGATATCGTTGCCCAGGATCAGGCTCTGGGTGACGTTGAAACGCCCCTGGCCGTCATTGAGCATGATGGCCACATGGTCGGCGTTGGCGTAAGGCGGATTAGCCGACAGGTCGATGATCGAGCCCGCCGCCGGTGACGCCAGATCCGGCCAACCGTCGCCATTGAGGTCGGCGGTGGTGACGCCGGTCGGGAATCCGATGAGATCGGGATCCAGCGATCGGCTGACCGTCCTGCCGAAGGTGGCGTCGCCGTTGTTGAACAGGATGGACACGCCGCGGCCGTCGCTGACGGCCACATCCAGGTGGCCGTCCCCGTCCCAGTCACCACTGGTGATGTTCAGCGGACTGGGCCCGACGCGATACTTGCCGGCCGGCGCCATGGCGCCTTGCCCGTCGTTGAGCAGCACTTCGATGTTGTCGGTGCCGTAGTTGGCGGCCACGAGGTCGAGGTCGCCGTCGCTATCGAAGTCCCCGGCGGTCAGTGCGAACGGGGCTTTGCCGATGATCGCCACGCAGTAGGTCGCGTTGAGTCCGCAAGCCGAGACCGTCGGCGGATCCGTGGGGGGGGTGCAGTCCTGCCCAAGGCACAGGGCCGCGGAGAAGATCAGCAGAACGCGCATGAGGCAGCGGGTCGTTTTCGAGCGTGTCATCGCCAAACCTCCCAATCAGGCATCCCATTGCCGCCGGGCTCTCATCGGTGGCTCGCCAGCGTCTTCCCCGTACTCCTGCTTACCGGCCAAAGGTCCGGTTGCCGTTGTTGAGTAGGATGGATACGGTGCCCGCGCCATTGTTGGCGGTCAGAATGTCCGGCCGGTCGTCGCCGTTCACATCGGCGACGGCCACAGCCACGGGCGTCTGTCCCACGCGGTAGGGCCACTGGGGCTCGAACGTGCCATCCCCACGGTTGAACAGCACCGAAACATCATCACTCTCGCCGTTCGCCACGACGAGGTCGATGTGCCCGTCGCCGTCCAGATCAGCGGCGGCCACACCCTCGGACAGCGGACCGGTCGGGTAGCTCGCCCGCTCGCCGAAGCCGCCGCTGCCATCGTTGAACAGCACAAACACGGAGCCGGCGGACCGCTCGACCGCGGCCAGATCAAGCCGGCCGTCGCCGTCCATATCCGCCAAAGCCAGATCACGTGCCAAGAGATCACCTGACCAATTCGTTGCCGGGGCAAACGCCGCGTTACCCTGGTTTAGCAGCACCGTGACGCCCCCGTCCTCCGCCTGGCCTCCGACGTTCCCGAAGGCCAGGTCCAAGTCGCTGTCGCCGTCCAGATCCCCGGCCACGATACTCATCGCAAACGACGCCTCGGCGACCACCTCGTGCGGTCCGAACGTGCCGTCGCCCAGATTCATCAGAATCGAGATCGTGTCGTCGCCGGCGTTGGCTACGGCGAGGTCCATGTGCCCGTCACCGTCGAGGTCCGCGGGCGTGTGGGCCAGCGGTGTCTGCCCCACCTCGTAGTAATCCGGCATGTTGAAGCTACCTTGGCCATCGGCCAGGAAGACGAAGACGCTGTTCCATGCCAGATCCAGGCCGTGGATGTCCGCAAAGCCGTCGCCGTTCAAGTCGCTGGCCAGGACAAAGTAGACGCCGATGCTGTTGGCGGTAGCCACTATTGGGAACTGTCCGGTGCCGTCGTTCCAACGCAACCACAGCTCCTGGGCGACCGGACAGCCCACGACCATGTCCGCGACTCCGTCGCCGTCCAAATCCTCCATTGCCAGCGTGGTCGGCGCGTTGCCCACCTGGACTTCCGTGTGGCTGGCGACCGGCACGAGGCCCACTGTCTCCGCCAGCAGGAGCGGTGCGTTCTGGCCGAGGGCGATGTTCATGGCGGGGAACAGCCGCACGGTCAGCAGCGAATTCCTGAAATGCTGATCGGTCAACAGGTAGTCCGGGGCGGTGTAGGCGTTCATCAGGTCCGCCGCCGTGACCACGTGACTGAGGCCCAGGAGGTGCCCAACCTCGTGGGCGGCGACGTTGCCGAGGGCCACGCCGAGCTGCTCGGCGGTCGGTCGGGTGGTGAACAGATCGTCGGTGAATCGCTCGGTGAAGACGATGGCGTCGTCCGACGGGTTGGCGTTGTAGAAGTCGGTGCCCTGCAGGGCCATGCCCAAGCTCCAGGGGTCGTATCCGCCGAAGTAGACGGTGGAGTGGGCCGTCCCGGCGGGCGGCGGCCCCTCGTCGCTGCTGAGCACGGTCACGTTGTACCGCGCGTAGTTCTGTCTGGCGGTTTGTACGACATGCTCGCGGACCAGGGCCGTCTGGCCCGCGTACGCCGGGTCGATGCCGGCCGGGTCAAAGGGCCCGAGCACCAGCTGGCCGACCTCGGGAACCTCCACTTCGCCGCCCTCGAAGTTGAGGTAGACGACCTGCGGTTGGGGCTCGGGTGCGGGGCCGCCGCGCTGGACTGTGACCAGGGCTTGGTACGCTGCTCCCGGCATGCCGAGCGCCGTGGGAAGAGTCGCGGCCAGGTAGTAGTGGTCCGAGTCGTGACGAATAGCCTCCGTGAAGAACGGGCCCACGATCTTGCCGTCATCGCGGGTCGTCGACAATGCCAGCCGAAAGAGGTTGCCCTCGCCGTCGAAAACGCCGATGACCATTTGGCGTTCAGAACCCGGCGTCGTGATTTGGACGGTAAGCCGGTCGCCGGCGGTCATCGGGCCGAGATCGAAGTAGTCGACATCCATGGGGATCTGCAGCCCGGGCAACTCCGCCACGATCCTCGCCCGGCCGGTGTCGTCGAAGGCGATGACATTCGCGGTGGCGAGGCTGTTGTTGGGCTCGACCTCCGCGGTGGGGGCGACGTCGAGACCGGGGATGTCGTCGTCGGGCGTCTCGGGATCGGCCGGGATACAGCCGGCCGAGATCATCCCCAGGCACAGCCCGACGATCGCCAGGATGGTATGCCGACAGCGCATAATCGCCTCCCGCCCAAAAGGCAGTGCTGGCCGATCCGTCGAGAGACTCCAAGCCGTCACATTCGCACACGCGGCCAAGGATCGCCGCCCCACACGTGGGACTGGCGGGCACGGCACCTTCAGGTATGATACCAGCGTGCATGTGGCGTGCCAAACGCTGGTGTCTTTTTTGCAGTACAAATCGTCGATCCGACATGCTTGGACGTGCGGGGCTTTGTGATGTGTCGACCGCTTGCTTCCCTACCGCGTTTCTCCGCGTCTCACAGGTCAATCCTTGCGGCGATCGTGCTGGCCACCTGTTACCTGACAACGGCGAGCAGGGCCGAGCAATCGGACACCGTGGTCGCGGATCTCGAATCGGCCGCGACGTCGATCCAAGCGGGCCAGCCCAGGGCCGCTCTCGAAGCCCTCGACGCCGTCGAACGCATCGAGCCGCACAATCCCTGGATGTGGTTCTATCGTGGGCTGGCCCACCTGCGGCTGGGCAACGCGTATCTGGCCATGGAGAGCTTCGATGCCGCGATGGATCGCCTCGCGGAACTGGGCGACCCCGACCCGCAACTCACCGAGGCCGCCCGACGCTATCGCAGCCAGGCACGCCGGCAGGCGTTTTCCCTCTCGTGGCAGACCGGCTTGGCGTATGACACCAACGTGACGTACTTGGGCAACGTGGCCACCGGGCCCGGACTCATCAGCGGACGCAAGGACGGCAAGTTCGCCTCCGGCCTGCAGCTTCATTACGCCCCCGTCGCCGAGGAGGACCAGGCCCTGGTGCTCAACCTCCGCCTGGACCATATCTGGCACTTCAAGACCGCCGAGTTCAACTTCCAGGACTACGGGGCCTCGGTTCGCTACGCCCGCAAGCTCGACCGCCATTGGGAGGCCAGCCTGCAGTACGATTATGACTTCACGCTGTTGGGCAATCAGTCGTTCCTCTCCAGCCACGCCCTGACGCCGGGGCTACGCTATCACTGGGACCTGCCGGAGGGCCCGTTCCGCCCGGGCACGACCGGCGTGTACTACCAGATGGTCGGCCAGGACTTCCGCTTTCCCACCACGCGGGCCTTCGATCGCGACGGGTTCATCCATGCCCTGGGCGTCGAGCAGAGCTTCCTCTTTCAACTGCTGCCGGGCTCATCACGCACCGGCGAGCTGACCCTCGGCTACCGGGCGGAGGCGATACCCACCCGCGGCAGTGAGTTCGATCGCAACCAGCACAACTTCCTCGCCGGTGTGGGCCTGCCGTTGCTCAACCCGGCCGAGCCGGAGCGGTTCCTCATCCTGCCCGACAAGGAACTGCTCCTGCGGTTCAACGTGCACTGGCAGACCGCAGACTACGACAACCCCAGCTTGTTGGACCGCTACAAACGCGGCCGGTCCGACTTCATCAAGTCCTACACCTGGTCGCTCTCGCAGAAGCTCATGGAGCACCCGGACTACGGCGAGCTGACCTTGCACGGCATCATCAACTGGCAGGACGCCCGCTCGCATCTGCGGACCGACGGCGGCGGCCGGCCGTTCACCTACGACAAGGTCATCTACGGCATGCAGCTCGAATGGACTTGGTGAGCGAGAACGGCACGACACCGCCATCTCGCCGACGGCGGGCATGGCAGCGCTGCTTTGTAGCGGCCGCCGCCTCTGGCGGCCGGTGGACGGCGACAGATCTTCAGACGCCGGCCGCCACGGCTCGGCTGAGCTCGCCGAAGTCGGCGGGGCGGCCGCCGCCAGAAACTCGCATCCAGCGCTGTCATATTGCGATGCGTGGGCACTTGTGCCCGATCGACGACCGACCGAGAGCGGGGATTTGCCCACTTTGCGGGTCGGCGTCCCCGATTGTTGCGCAAGGGCCACGTCGTCCGGCGGCACAGAAGTTGCAGGGATGCATGGAGGTGTTGCCGAGGGTGGCAATGCTCGCCGGCCCGTCCGAGTGTCCGGTATAATGCACGCGGTGTCCCGTGCGGCCGGCAGGTGTGGCACCGGTGGGGTGTATCCGCCGTTCAGTGGCAAGTTGCCAAAGGCGAAGTATCGAGGGTGGCATGGGTCGGTACTCCGACCCGTGGCCAAATGCGGACAGCCACTGGTCTGGGTACAGACCAGTGCCACCCAGTGCCCCTG
>JAAYDF010000287.1 GCA_012729395.1 Phycisphaerae bacterium | reverse complement strand
TGGTCGTAGACGAAGCGCTGGTAGACCTCCGGGTTGGCTTCCCAGTCGCCGGCCCCGCCGTTGAGCGTCGCGTTCCAGGCAAAGACGCGTTTCTGCACCCGCCTGCTCATGTAGTCGTAGGTGAACACGACCTTCTTATCCCCCGCCGCCGGCACCGCCGGGGCCACCGCGACCAGCCGGTTCTCCGCGTCCCAGGAATAGACCCGCGTGCCGTCCGAAACGAGGTTGCCGTCGGCATCATACGCAAGCTCCTCGGTCGGCGTGCTCGGCGTCGGGCAAGTCGAGGCCTCATCGTCGATGGCGGTGTGTTGGTTCACGTTGTTGGCACAGTACCAGCGGCGCGAGGCGTCGTTGTCCACCCGGTGCAGCAGCCGGTTGCCGATGGGATCGTAGTTGTAGGTGTATTCGCCCGGCGTCATCCGGTCGCCAAGTAGTGGTTCTTCGAGCTCGGTGCCCTCGTGGCGATCCGCCCCGGTCAGTTCGCTACGATCATTATAGCTCCACTTCCACAAGTGGTCCTGCCCGAACGCGGTCCCCGTCTGCAGCACGCTGGTCCGCCGACCCAGGCTGTCGAGCTGGTACGCGTAATTCGAGACGGTCACGTTCGGCGTCCCCTGCACCACGTTCTGCACGGAAGCCAGCAGGTCGCGGTCCTCCTGGTACCCCCGCGTCGTGCTCGCCAGCGTCGTGCTCCCGTCCGACTTGTACGCCAGCGATTCTACCATATCGCTCGTGGGGTTGGAACTCTCCATCAGCCGGGTGTATTGCACCCCGTAGGCCGGCAGCCCCGGCCCGGTCACCCGCTCCAGCCGGCCCAGCGAGTCGTAGTGGTAGGTCACTTCGTAATCGTTGCCGATCTTGAAGCCGCGGTTCCGCCCGGGGATCACGCCCCCCTCCTGGTCGTACAACTCGTACCTGCGGGTGACCACCTTACTGTACAGCCCCTCCTGCCCGGCGTCGATGTCCTCGGTCACGAGGTGCAGCTTCGTCGCGTGGTATCCGAACGTCCGCGTCCCCACGGCGTCGGTGATCGTCTCCTGCCGGCCCAGCCGGTCGTAGGTGAACTCCACGTCCTGGGTGCTGTCGGAGTACTCGATGTCCGTCAAGTCGCCTGTGTTGCCAGCATAAGTATACGTGGTGGTCAAGGCATTCTCGCCATCGAGGCGGGCCCACGTCCGCGTCGCCAGCTTGCCCGCCGGCGTGTACGTGTAATCCACGTGCGTGCTGTCCGCATACTCCTTGCTCAGCAGCAGTCCCGTCGCCTCCTCGAACACCCACTCGGTCTCATCCGCCGTGCCCGGGTTTGCCGGCCACGCCGCCCCGTCCCACCCGCTGCCCCCGCGGAAGGTCTTCATACTCACCCGCCGCCCGTAGTCGTCGTACCCGTACTCCACCGGGTAAGGCGAATCTCCCCACGTCCGGGCCAACTCGCCTCGGTCGCTGTACGCGAAGTACTGGCTCTGGCCCCCCTCGCAGCTCCCATTCGCCCCGGTGATCACCTCCGTCTGCCGACCCGTGACCGCGTCGTACTTGTAGCACGTCCGGTTCCCCGACGCATCCACCACCGATTGCACCTTGCCCTCGGCCCCCGTCCCGCTGGCGTAGTAGGCCGTCTCGGTCGTGTTGACCCGCGAATCGGCAACGGTCGTCTGCCGGCCCAGGTCGTCGTAGCCGTAGACCGTGGTTAGGCCGGTTGGGGACACCGAAGCTTGGAGTAGCCCATTCCTCGTCACCGTACTGCCGTCGATGGTGCTGTCGGGGTGGTCGATCGTCTCAGTCACGAGCTTCGCCGAGCGATCCACGGTGACGGTTGTCTCCGTCACGTTGAGGTGGATGTCCTGCTCCCTGGTCAGGCGAGCTGTTCCTGTGGGCAGCCCGGTAAGCTGCTCCCAGGTTTCGGCGGTTGTCGTTGGAGAATCATCATTGCTGACCGCGTACACCCGCGAGATGGTCTGTCGCCACCAGACGTTGGAATCCTCTACATACAGCGTTTCCGTCTCACGAATTCGATCATCCGAGTTCAAGACCAGCGTCCCCCCCGCATCCACATCCTCGCCGGTCTGGAAGACCTGTCCGAGGTCGTCGTATTCATAGAGCGTGTCGGGCTGGCCTGTCTTCGAGGTCTTGACGAGGCGGTCGAAGGAGTACACGTTCGTGGTCGTGACGGTCGAACCGTTGTAGCCGGGTTGGTCGACCTGGACAGCCTGATTCAGGGCGTCGACCGTGGTTTTCTCCCACATCGGTGAACTGCCGAGGTCCGCGCCTGTGTAGGTCGTGCTCCAGCGTTGTCCGTTGGCAACGCCCCGATCGAAGTACTTGTGGATCACCGCAGTCCCCGTGATGCTCGCGCTCTGCCCGTCAATATAGTGGTTTCGTATTTCCTTAGCTTCCCCCGGCCTTGTGACCGTCAGTCTCTGAGCTTGGTGATCGCCTACCGTCACAAATTCATGGGTGTAGCTTGTGCTCAGTCCTGCGGCGTCAACCTCTCCAATAAGCCGGTTGGCCAGATCGTATTGCATGCTCGTTGTCAGGGTATAATTGTTGCCGGGGTCGTGTACGGTTTCCTCGACCTTGGCGCCGGAGACCGTGGCCGTATAGTTATACGTGGTCACGATGTCGCCTTGGGCGGCACAGCCACCCTCAGCACTGACGCCCTTCTTGGTCTTGGTCAGGAGGCGGCCCAGTTCATCGTAGGTGTACTCGGTCCGGATGCCATGCTCGTCGATCTCATGGTCCAGTCCGCAGCAGTCGGACCAGCCGTTCTGAGTGTGGGATCTGCTATTGTGATGCGCGTCCGTGCGCCGGCCGAGTGGGTCGAATCGCTGAACGATCCAGGTCATATCCTGCCACGCACTGCCATCGTACACGGTGGTCGTCTGGAGGAGTTGACTGCCGACGACGTTCTGGATGATCACTTCTCCCAATGACTTGTTCATCACCGGACCACTCGGCCCCTCGCGCGTGATCGTGACCTGCAGATCGTCGCCCGGCGTGTTGCCATCGAATCCGCCGGGAAGCAACGGGTTGCCTTGATGCTCCGTGTACACCCCCTCCGCGTAGGCATAGACATCCAGCCGTCCATCCGGGTAAACCACCTTCTCCAGTCGCCGTGACGGGTCGCCGCCGGTCCCCGGCGGGACGTACTCGCGGGTCGTCCGAAGACTGCCGGTTCCTTCATAACCGCTGTTCGGGGCGGCGCATCGTTCCTCGATTTCGATGATTCGATTCGTGGACGTGTTCAGGTAGTAGACGTAAAAAGTCTTGGTAACAGCCGCTCCCTCGATCTTCTCCGTGATGGTGCGCGGCCTGTCAGGGTACAGCGATCCGTCGTCATCGCTTTGGCCCGACACCGGGCTGTAGCTGGATATCGTCGCGTGGCCGACGTCCTCATCGATCGTCTCCGGCATGGCCACGTCCTTCCAGGAGGACAGGCGGAGGACGATCCGGCCCTGCGCATCATAGTCGTACATCCCCCAGGAGCCGTCGGGATTGGACCAACTCTTCAACTCCTTGTACTTACCCGTCTCATTGACACTGGTGTGCCAGTCACGGGTGACAACCACCTTGTGGTCCCCCGTTCCGGCCTCCTCCTCAATCAACACATAGCCCCAACCGAAGTCCTGCCAGATCTGGACGGACTGCCCGACAAGGTCTGATCCCTCATATGAGAGTACGGTATCCGTTCTCGTGCCAGCTTGTTCATCGAACACACTTGTTCTGGTCACCGTCCGGAACGCCGAACCGGAGCAGTCCCCTGAGGCAAGCGTCCATGCTTTCGAGGACTGATCGTAGTCATACTCATGGCGTCTTGTGCAGGTTTGGGCCACCACCTTCGAGACCTGAAGGCGGTTAAACGCACTCGCTTCGTCCGGGTTCTCGATGACCCAAACCGCGGACTCGTTACCTTCGTCGGGCTCCCATAGGCCTTCGGATTCCGTACCCCAGTGGGCCTCATCATAGAAGCGAAGTTCGTACTCGTAGTCCGAGATCGTCACGACATCCACGAGCACCTGTGCCGTCTTGACCTGTCGTAGGCCGACAGAATCTCTGATCAGGTGCACCCCCGCCGGGGCTTTGCCTTTGCTGTACCGCAGCAAGCCCCGCATGGCCAGATCCACGCTCGGCAGCCTGGCTGAGACCTCCAGCCGACCGGCGTCCCGACCATCATTGCGCTGCCCCAGGTGGACCTTGAAGGACATGCCGGGCGAAAGACAGGCACTATCCGCTCCTGCGCCTCCGACTCCGCCATCCATAGCTCCGCAGGAGCCATCTGAGCAGGATGAGGTGCAGGCGATGCTATCGTTCGGAGCAGGGGGGCACGAAGAACAACTGCGCGGATCCCGGCGAGATCCGTCCCAGCACTTGTCCATGCATTCGCTCTGGGTGATGCCATCCTCATTAGTGTACGTGAAACACTGCTGATCCTCGCCGCAACAAGCACCACGACAACACTGGTTGCCGCCACAATCGATGCAGCACGGATCGCATAGCTTCTCTTCGCAGTCCACTCCGGTGCAAGGCCCAGCCCATGCCGGACCGGAAGTCAGCAGGTGGGCGAGTCCTCCGACTATGACCACCACCCACAACATCCGGTGGCCCGCCGACCCCGAAACACGCTGACCCGCGGTCATTCCGTAACCTGATGGCCGTGACATCATCTTTGCTCCTTGGTTTACCGGTTTCAGGATGCTCTCTTATTCGCCTGCCGGGCCCAACGGTACGTAAATCCGGTCCCCCGCGTAATCCTCCATCCGCAAGTCCGGGTAGCGGGCCATGAAGTCCTGGTTGATCTCCAGATTCGTCACGCTCCGCCAGCTTTGCCTGAACAACCTCCATAGGGTCTCGCCGGGGCGGATGTCGATGACGCCGTAAAGAACCCCGTCGTGGCTGAATGTTTCGTCAACCTCGCGCGTGGGCGTCACATACAGAAACTCCCCCTTGAAACGGCGTACCCGCTCGTCCATCTTCTCCGGCGGTACGTTCAACTCGATCTCCAGGCGGGCGAACTCGCCGGCCACCACCTGCCGGGCGTTGGGCTTGAGTCGCACGATCTGAAGCCCCAGGATGGATGAGTTCGAGAAGAGCCTGTCCAGCGTCCACTGGCTTGCCGCCGGTGGGCTGCTGTGCAGCATGGTGAGCGTTGGCCCATCCCGGTACAGCATCGCCTGATGGATGCAGCGCGGTCGATAGGCATTGCGCACCATGTACCGGCTGATCACGAAGATCACGTCTCCCGTCGCCAGACGATGGGTGATGCCGGGGATGTACTCCCTGGGTATGTAGCTGCTGACCACGGTCGTGTGCCCGAGCGCTGCCGCCTCCTCGGACGGGCCGTCCACGCACTCGGCGACCCGGGCCGCATGGAGGTTGACCTCGAACTCCACCAAGGGGGTCCCCAAGGTCGCCGTGATGTCGTCGAACAGCCAGGCGTTGTGGGGAATCCACTCTGAAATCGACTCACGATTCCGACATGCAGACTTGGCCTGACCGCCGTTGTACCGTAGCCGGCTCTGCAGCTTGTAGGCCGCCCGCCAGTTGTCCGTGCACGCCAGGGCGATACAGGTCTCCGTGAAGGTGACGCAGTCCGACTCGCCCAGATGATGCGTCAGGGCGTAGAGCCGGAACGGCTGGCCGAGGGCCTTGAGGGCATAGTGAGCCATGTCGCTGGCCGGATCAGGCAACTGACCCTCCAGGACAGCGTTGCGCAGATCCATGTACTCGGCCAACTCCACGTTCGTCATGGCATGAAGGGGCCGCTCTGCCAACTCCCCATAGCGCTCAACGTCTACAGGCGAAAGCGGCTCCCCTGACTCCTCGGATGCCTCAGCGAACGCGCCAGAGAGTTGCAGCTGCAATACAAACGGCGGCAGGGCCGCCCACGCGATCCATCCTCCAACCAGCACCAGTACCACGACCAACAGGTAGCTTCGCCCTGCGCGCAGATAAGCCATGACGCAAACCTCCTCAGCAACAGGTGCCGTGGCATTGGTTTTCAACCGGCGACGGTGCAGATTGGAGACCTGTGCCCGCCCGTTCAGTCACCGGCAACGACGCACCTTGCCCCGCTGTCAGTTGAATGGCCAGCGGAACTTGATCGCCGAGCGGCGACCCGATTCGAACGCGGTATCTTCAAGCTCTGCAGCCAGAGCCATCACTCTCAAGACGGGGTCGGTCCCTGTGAACTCGGAACCGGTATCCACCCATTCCGCCTTCGCCCCCCTTTGGGCTTGGGCTTGGGCTTGGGCTTGGGCTTGGGCTTGGGCTTGGGCTTGGGCTTGGGCTTGGGCTAAAAGCCGGGCCTCATCCCGCAGCTTCCCTTACCACCGCCTATAATATACGCCAAACCTCTGGCCGACGCAAGGACTATTTCTTAAAAAAGCCTCTCCCCAGTCTGTTCCTGGCAAACAGGGGTAGCCATGCCGCAGCGGCCATCGTCGGGGTGTAACGGTACGCGGAACTCATCCAAGACGCCGGAGTGCGAGGAGCTGCGGCAGGGGTTGGCCCCGGCGGGTCTCCGTCTCCGTCTCCGTACCGCGCCCAGCCCGTCGCGGACGCCGCCGGGGCCGGTCCGGATGAAAAAGGGTGGACCGGAGCCGCCTGGATAAGCTAGAATATCATAGGGCGGACGCGGCGGCCTGCTTCGGGGACCGCTCGGGGAGTGCGGGGCGCGTCCTTCCCGGTCTTGCGGAATCACGATTCGCCGGGTCGTTCTCCGGGCGGGGCGGGTAGCCCCTTCAGCTTCTTGCGGTTATCTGGACAGCAGTGAGGTGCGTTATGCCGGAATCGGGCTCCTCTCGTGACCCCAAAGCCGTCAGGGCGGTGATGGAGCAGATGCGCAGTTGGGAAGCATCTCGCGTTCACCGCCGCATGCCTCAGTCCCAGCCCCAGGCGGCGGTGCAGGTTTCCACGCCTGCGGAACTGGCTAAAGAGGTCGCTCATTTCGTGACTCTCAGCAACGCCGTCGGCAGCGGCGGCCGCGAGCTGGCTACGCGGCTGGCCGATCGCCTCGGCTGGCCTATCTTCGACCGCCAGATACTCACCCTCATGGCTGGCGACGATGAAGTCCGAGCCGAACTCTACCGCTCCATGGACGAACGCGACCTCGGCTGGTTCGAGGAGACCTTCCGTACCTTCATGCACGAAGAGTTCCGCAAAAACGATTACTTCCACCGACTTACCGAGACAGTCCTCTGTCTGGCCAGGCAGGGCCCAGCCGTCTTCATCGGGCGAGCCGCCGATCTCATTCTCCCACGCGACAAAGGGCTTCGGATCAAAGTCTTCGCCTCCCACGCGTATCGCGTCCGCAGTTTTGCCGCAGCTACCGGCGTCGACCTCCAGCAGGCGGCGACCCAGGTCGAACGCATCGACGCCGAGCGAGCTCACTTCATCCATCGACGATTCAACCGCGAGAACCACGACATCACGCGTTTCGATCTGCTCATCGACCTCGAGCAGTTCACGTCCGATCAAGCACTGGAGATAATCTTTATGGCTCTTCGATTCCGGGGTTGCCTTTCGTAACCGTTGGAGATGACCCATGCCCAGACCCAATGAGATCGCCCGCTGGCTCCGAGAGCAGCACGACAAGGTGAAAGACCTCAGTGCCCACCTCGGCAGGCAAGTCGCCGCTGTGCCCCACCACAACGTGGACCAGTGGCTTGTGAACCTGACGGACGAGTTCGAGCGGTACAGGGCACATTTCGAAAAGCACATGGCCCTCGAACAGGAGGGCGGGTACCTCGCCCCGGTCCTCGAACAGCGGCCCACCCTGGCTGCCGAGGTCACCCATCTGCACGCCCAGCACGGCCAGATTTCCCAGGTGATGACCTGGATCCTCAGCGAGCTGAACGGGCTGACTTCCGCAAACCGCCTCCTGCTTCGCGACGCGTGTGCTCGCATCGATACCCTGATCGAGATCATCTCGGAGCACGAGGAGCAGGAGAATCTGCTCGTCAGCCAAGCCTTTACTGAGGAAGTGGGCACCAAAGACTGATTCAAACTCGCCGGCCAGCGTCCGAAAACCAGCCGGAAAACTCACAGGTCATTCGTCCAAACAAGCGCTTCTCTGGCACGTCTCTTGCAGCGGTGATTGTGCCGTAACTCTTTCTGTAATAAAACCCTAAGTTCATTTGACCGGGGCCCAAACTCGTGGTATATTTTTCGGTCCTGCCGAGTGGCGAGGTATGCATCAGGGGCGAGGCTGTCCGCTACATAACATTTTGCCTGACATAAGCTTAACATTGAAGTGAGCAGGATGGGGTACTAGCTGCGTCGTCAGCTAG
Organism: Phycisphaerae bacterium; assembly: GCA_012729395.1. Taxonomy (GTDB): domain Bacteria; phylum Planctomycetota; class Phycisphaerae; order UBA1845; family PWPN01; genus JAAYDF01. The sequence continues at coordinate 6,962 of JAAYDF010000287.1, read as the reverse complement.
CGGTGCAGGACAAAGACTGAAGGGTGTAAGTTGGCAGTATCGGACTGGGAAATCACCACACGGCGGATACGCGAGAGCGTGGACATTGTGGAGGTTGTGGGCAGCTATGTTACCTTGAGGCGGGCGGGAGCCAACTTCAAGGGTCTGTGCCCCTTTCACAATGAAAAAACGCCGTCGTTCAATGTTCATCCTGGATTGCAGATTTTCAAGTGTTACGGCTGTGGGGCGGGCGGGGATGTCTTCAAATTTCTGCAGATGCGGGAGAACGTGGACTTCCGTGAAGCCCGGCGGATGCTGGCGGAGCGGGCCGGCATCTCTCTGGAGGCTGATCGGCATAGTGGTGCGGGTGTTTCGGCGGGCCCAGGCAAAAGTGATCTGGTCCGGGTGAACGACTGGGCCCAGGCGTTTTTCAGGCGACAGTATGAAGGGCCTGCCGGTGAGGCCGCTCGCGCTTATGTGGCCGGTCGCGGGATCTCTGTCGATGTGGCCCGCGATTTCGGAATCGGGCTGGCTCTGGATCGGTTCGAGGGGCTGATTGAGGAGGCCCGCAAAGTTCGGATCGCCCCGTCGTTGTTGGTGGCGGCGGGGCTTGCCAAAGAGAGCGATCGCGGGGGGCTCTACGACACGTTCCGTCACCGGTTGATGTTCCCGATCCACGATGTGACCGGGCGCATTATCGGCTTCGGCGGGCGAACGTTGGGGAATGACCAGGCGAAGTACCTGAACACGCCGGCGACCTCGGTTTTCGATAAAAGCGCCAATCTGTTCGCGATCGACCGGGCGAAGCATACCGCCCGGGAGAGCGGGCGGATCGTGGTGGTCGAGGGTTATACGGACTGCATCATGGCCCACCAGGGGGGCTTCACGGAGACGGTGGCGACGCTGGGCACCGCGATGACGGACGCACACGCGTCGCTGATCCGGCGGTTCTGCGACCGGGTGGTGCTGGTGTTCGATTCGGACGATGCGGGGCAGAAAGCGGCGGATCGTGCTATTTCGGTGACCTTGACGCATGGGCTGGATGTGACGTTGGCGAAAGTGCCGGCGGGGAAGGATCCATGTGATTATCTGGTGTCCGCGGGTTCGGAAGCCTTCGGCGCGTTGTTGAAAAACGGCATCGGGGCGCTAGAGTTCAAATGGGAGGAGGTGTCGCGAGCATACGACGCCAGCGTCACGGGGCCTGCCCGACGGCGGGCGATTGAGAGCTTCTTGGCTCAGTTGGCCGCCTGGGGTGGTCACGGGGTGATCGATCCGATTCAACGGGGTTTGCTGCTCAACCAGTTGAGCAAGGTTTTGTCGGTGCCGGCGGAAGATCTGCATCGGCAGTTACGGCGGTTGATGCGTCGGTCGACTGGTGGCCGGCCGGGGCAGCCCGCTCCGGTAGCCGGGAATGCAAGCCCGTCGGCGGGGCCGACGATTACCGCGGCGGAATTGCTTGCTCAGCGGCACATGGTCGAGGCGTTGTTGAATGACGCCGAGCAGTACGCCCAGGTGGCCGGCCGGTTTGACCTTGGTGCTTTGCGGGATTCCGCTCTGTGTGCGGTGGGGAGGGAGTTGGAGTCTTCACTGGCCGGCGGGGAGCCGTTCGATCTGGCTTCCTTCATTGGCCGGTTCGAGTCGCCCGAGTTCGGCCGGCTCATCACCGACTTGCAGCAGGCGGGAGAGCGTCGCGGGCGCTACGCGGAAGTGGTCGAGGGTGCGTTAGTGTTTCTGGAAGCGTGCACCGCGTCGCGGCAGGCGCTGGCGCTGGCGGACGAGATACGGAGCGGGCGGCAGCGGGCAGGGGTGGTGGAGGCTCGAGCCGGGGGCGGTGTTCAAGCGGAAGGGAAGGACGGGGAGGCGGACGAAACGGATTCGCTCCCGACAGGAGAGGATGCGCGGATGGATGTTCCGCCGGGCGAAGATGAGCGGCTGCTGGCCTTGACGGCCCACGCCAAGCGGTCGCACTTCTCGCCGGCGAGTGTACGCAAGAGGTTTTTGCAGAGCTAGGGGCGTGCCGCGGCCGGATGTCGCGGGTTGTGGATTCGCGATCCCGGATCGGTGTCGGGGGTTCGGCGAGAGGTCAGGGGCCTAAGGGAGTATCGGATCCCTGTGCGATGTGGCAGTGAGGTGTATGGCCGCAGAGGGATGCCGAGGTGGGCGTGAGGCAACGGAGAAGGCGATGTCAGAGTCAGTCGAGACGATCATGGATCCGATCAGTGAGGCGACCGAGTACTTGATTGAGCGCGGTCGCAAGCGCAAATACTTGACGTGGGAGGAACTGAACCAGGTTCTGCCGGATGAGGCGATTGCGCCGGATCATCTGGAGACGATCATGCTTCGGTTGGAGGAGCACCGGATCGAGGTGATCGACGAGATCGAGGCGGCTCGTGTGGGAGAGCAGCCGGAACCTCGTCCGCGGCGGGGTTCGGCACGCAAGGCTCAGCCCCGGATACCGGACTCCGTGGAGCCCGTCGAGGCCGGGGAGCCCGACGAGGACGGGGGCGATGGGAGCAAAGCGGCGGAGCTGAAGGCGGATGAGAGCGGTTCGCGGCGGATCGACGATCCGGTGCGGATGTACCTGACGCAGATGGGCGAGATTCCGCTCTTGACGCGGGCGGAAGAGATCTCGCTGGCCAAGAAAATCGAACTGACGCGGATGGCCTTCCGCAAGCAGGTGCTCGAGAGCGACTACTGCACGGCGCAGGCGGTGGACATCTTGCAGCAGGTGTCGGATGGGCGGTTGCCCTTTGATCGGACGATGAAGATCTCGACGTCCGAGGCGATGGCCAAGAACACGATCACTAAGTTGTTGCCGGAGAACTTGACGACGGTTCGCAAGCTGATGGAACTCAACGAGCAGGATTTCGAGAAGCTTTGTGCGAGCCGATTGTCGGCGTCGGCGCGATCGTCATTGTTGCGTCAACTGGGTCAGCGTCGGCGGAAGATCGCCAAGCTGTTGGAAGAGCTGTCGCTGCGGACCAGCCGGATCATTCCGTTGATGAGGAAGCTGGAGGCGGTGTATCGCAAGATGCGCGATATCGAGCGTCGCATGGCGGCCGAGAGCAAGCGGGCCAACGCCAACGAAGATGATCTGGCGGCGATGCAGGACGAACTGGACGGCATGGAGTCGCTGGCTCTCGAATCGCCGGACCTGTTGTGCGAACGGCTCAAGCGCATGCGGCAGGTATTCACCGAATACGAGGACGCGAAGCGCAAGCTGTCGGGGGGCAACCTGCGGCTGGTGGTGTCGATCGCGAAGAAATACCGCAACCGGGGCTTGAGCTTCCTGGACATTATCCAGGAGGGCAACACCGGGCTGATGCGGGCGGTGGACAAGTACGAGTATCGGCGGGGCTACAAGTTCAGCACCTACGCGACGTGGTGGATTCGACAGGCGATCACGCGGGCGATCGCCGACCATGCCCGGACGATCCGCATTCCGGTGCACATGATCGAGACGATGAGCCGGCTGCGGAACATCGCCAAGCAACTCCTGCAGGAGCTGGGCCGCGAGGCGACGATCGAGGAGATCGCCCGCAAGGCGAAGATGCCGGTGAGCGAGGCCCGGCGGGTGATGAAGATCAGCCGGCACCCGATCTCGCTGGATCGCCCGGTGGGCGAGAGTGAGGATTCGTACTTCGGCGATTTCATCGAGGACGACTCGGCCGAGTCGCCGGTGCAGTCCGCGGGCAATGAGATGCTCAAGGACCGCATCGAGGAAGTGCTCAAGACGCTGACCTACCGGGAGCGAGAGATTCTCAAGCTGCGCTACGGCATCGGCGACGGGTACACCTACACGCTGGAAGAGGTGGGCAAGATCTTCAAGGTGACCCGCGAGCGCGTGCGGCAGGTGGAGGCCAAGGCGATCCGCAAGCTCCAGCACCCGGTGCGCTCCCGCAAGCTCGAAGGCTTCCTGGACAACTCGAAACAGCAGGAAGGGTGAGCGGAGAACTGGGAATGTAGAATGGGGAATGGGGTCCCGGGTGCGGGGGGCCCACAGATCACTCAGATGAAGCAGATCTGAGCAGGCGTGGTCTTGCCTTCTGCGGCGGAACATGAGCGCCCATTGCGTTCCTGCTTGCCGTGTGCCACTGCTCTATGAGCAGTTCGCCTGCGAGCGCTTGCCGCGATTGGGTTGTGCCCAAAGGCTGCCTTGGTGACGGAAGGAGGGCAGCAGCTACTGGCGATGGGATGAGCCGGGTACAGGATGAGGACATGGCGAGGCGGTTGCGGACGGCGTGAGGCGGTCCGGGGAGCAGAGGATGACTTCTGAGCACTTCGGTGGTCGCGTCATGGCTTCCTTCTCTGGTGCCAGGTACTGGCTGATCATCGTGTGCTCATCCCTCAGCCTTCCGCTGATTGAGCTTTTCCTGCCGAGGCTCTCACCCACCCGCTTCTGGGTCGAGGGTGTCTATAAGCTGCTTTACCTTGCGCCCTTGTCGCTGTGCTGGTGGGCCGGCGTGTCGAATCGGTGGACCATGACAGTGCGTGCGGCGTCAATGGGCAGGTTTCGTGCAGTCGCTGGCTCTCGTCTACCTGGCATATGCGGAGTACCAGGTTCGTTCGTACCGAAGCGTTCTGGGCATCTCGGGACAGTCTCCGTCCTGGGTCATCGCCATCTTCTGGATTGGGATCGTGGAGATATATACGACGCTGTACGCCCGCATAACCCAGTCTCTTAGCAAGAGGATCGGCGACGGCGCGTATAGCGCGGAGCGGCCTTGAACGTTCGGGTGCTTGAACGGGACCGCGGCTCGTTTTGAGGCCGGAGGGTTTCGATTGATTGGGGGCCGGATGGTCCCAGAAGGTTCCGGAACTCGCGGGTCGAGAAACCCCGCATCCGCCGGACTCGGTGAGTTCCAGGAGATCCTTCACGAGATGGCCCGGAGCAGGTCGGCCTTGGAGCTGAAGCCGGCCGTCGGGGTGGGCTTCAGCCGGCGCACACGCATCCCCTTTGATCTTTCCCGACTGCAATGGCTTACGGCGAAGGCCGAGAACTGGCGGCGATCTTGCCAAGCTGCTCTGTGGTCATGGTTTCCCCTTCCTGGAGCTTCCTCTTTCTTGTCATGCCGACGGTATCCTGAACAGTGGTGCCTGGGGGAAGGTCGATTTGCAGTTGTCCCTCCAGGGAGACATTGAATCTCGCCTGCTCCACAATGACATGCGTCTGCTCAACCTGGACACCCTTCGCCCAGTGTCGTTCCACGAAGTCGAAGGGGTATGGAATCCCGTCAACCACCCGATAATCCGTTGCGATGTGTTCGGTCAAGAGAGAGCCGTCCGGCTGGCGATGCTCCGCGCGCCGGTAACGATAGCCGATCTTGGGGTCAGCAAAGAACACCATACTTCGCGGGTGCTCGCCACTGGTCGTCACCACGAGCCGCTGAACGGGGATTCCGTCGAGCTCGGTTTCGGACACCGGGCCGACGCGGAACCCATCTGATTCGAAGAACCGCGGAGAAATACACCCAGGGTGCAAAGGCGCATCGAACCGGTACGTTCGAGCGGGAGATCGTGGAGTCCTGAGGATAGCGAGGTTGTACTTGGTCTTCTCAAGGCTTGCCGAGACACAGTCGCGATACAGGATTGAGGCATCACGACAGACATTGATCCGCTCGCTCTCAGGCAGACCTGCCTGGTCGAGGAGAGTCGTCACGTTCCGCAGATCGGTACGCTCGTGCCTCCACTGGAGCGATTCCAGGTCACAATAGACCGTCTCCCGATCATGCAGGTGAAGATACAGACCATCAAGTCGCTTCTCACGGTCCGATCTGCCCTCCCGGCTCTGCACGTTTCGGCCCGCGGATTCCTGCTCGCGGACGAAGGTCACTATGGCTGTCCTGATAGCGGTCTCATTGGCCTGACATGCCTCGTGCAGAGGATCACCCGCAAACGCACTGGAGGCGTGTATCGGCAAGAGGAAAAGAAGTGTTCCCACACAGTGCAAGAGGGGCCCTCCCGAGGGGCGTTCTCCGCTCGATGCTATCCTGACTGATCGTGTTCCTGACATGTTTAAGTCTCTCTATCGACACTAGCGCCCGCATGAACCGCAAAGACACCCGTTAACAGTTATGTAATCCCCCAGTTGCATACAACATGGCACCACGGAGGCACTGAGAGCACGGAGAAGAGCGTTTTTTGATAACCGACCAACACAACCACGACCGCACCTCACGGGCGCAACAGGGGGCAGAAACCATGCTGCTATTGCCGGGCCAGAATCTTATTACCGCAGGTCGCCGAGTGCCAAAGAAACGGCTTCTGAGCCCGCCCCTTTTACGCCCCCAGGTCAGCGTGAGCCCTCGCCTGTGGCCCCTTTGTTGCCGGATGACGAAACCGCGTCCTGGCAGCCCGTCTGCTTGCCCATCTCGTGGATCCGAACATCCTTCGGCGGCGTGAAGATCGAGCGGTCGATCTCGGGGTTTACCTCGAACGAGTCGACGACACAATCCAAGGAATACGCGTCAACGATGCCTTTGATCGTGCGTGTCAACGTCGTTTTGAACGGAATCAGAATGCCGTTCTGGGTGGGCCGATAGTCGCTCGCGGTAAACTCCTCGGCCACTTGGCCCGTAGGAACATGCGTGAGCGTGTAACGAACAACGCGGAAATTGATGGCCGGATCGACCACGTACTCCTTGCGGACGCCCCTGGTTGTTGTATGTATGGTGATGCGTCCGCTGGACTTATCCTCGCTCACGCTGAGATCGCCGCCGTCAGCGAAGCCGAGGGGAAGCAGGCCCAGCCAGAGCATCCACTCATGGTCGGTGTTGAGCAGACCTCTGAACTGAGGCCCCCCGCTGAACTTGGAACCCATCTTGTGTTCTTTCCAGTAATAGATCAGTGAATTCGGGGTGAGATAGTATCGAAACCTGTGTAAATTGAAAAAGCGAGGGGCATCCTCCATAAGTGTTGTTGTGACTGCACTTTGAAAGGAGGAGCCCTGATGGCTACTACAACCGATCGTGGTCGGAAGGTCA
>JAAYDF010000286.1 GCA_012729395.1 Phycisphaerae bacterium | reverse complement strand
TACCACATATAACGAATCTTGTCAAGGACTATTTCAGAAATGTACGTGGCTACATTTGAAAGCCGAAACAGCCCTTAAGCCTTCCTGGTTCAAGCGGTTAACTCATTTCGACGGAGGTAAGTTGCGCATTGGCTATCTCGCGCGATCACCGCCCACGTCAGACCAAAGCGGCCAAGGTACTTCCGCAGGCGGTCCGCATCGTTCGGTTGTTTCTTGTCCTGACGGGAGACGGCGAACAGCGTTCGTCCTGCTTGCGACAAGCAGCGCGATTGAGAACACACACGAAGGACGTCCGCCAGTTGGACGCGGTCGAAGCGGTCCATGCTCTTGATCTTGTCGGTGCCGAGGACGCTCTCGAGCAACTCATGATCCTGATCCGGCTCGAGGTCAGACCAGGCGCTCCTGAGCCGACTGATTTCCTGGCCGACGATATCCACGGTAATGCGACCACCCGACGCCAACGTCGCCATTCTTGTGACGGCAGCGCCAAGATCGCGGAAGTTAGCCTGCCAGGTGGCACTATCCGACGTGGCGAACTGGAGAAACCGTGCCGCGGCCTCCTTGTTGAAGGCGATCTTGGTCCCGCTGCGCCGGGCGAATTGATCCAATTCGTATCGAATGTTGGGCTCAATATCCTCCCGCCGATCACGTAGGCCCGGCAGCCGGAAAGTCCACAAGTTGATGCGAGCCAGGAGGTCTTCGCGGAACTTGCCCGCGTGGACCTCTTGTGCCAGGTCGCGATTCGTGCCGGTGATGAGCTGAAAGTCGCTGCACTGCTCGACGTCGGCACCCAGTGGCAGGAAGGTTTTCTCCTCGAGTGCCCGCAGCAGCATGGCCTGCTCATCGAGGCCGAGTTCGCCCACTTCGTCGAGGAACAACAAGCCCCTGTTAGCGGCGATCAACAGGCCGGCGCGATCATGGACCGCGCCGGTGAACGCCCCCTTCCTGTGCCCAAAGAGGGCCGACATGGCCGCGTCGCCGCGAAGCGTGGCGCAGTTGACTTCAATGAAGGCACCCTCGACGGACCTCCGCTGCTTCTTGAGTTCGTAGATGCGCCGGGCGAGTAACGATTTGCCCGCGCCGGTCGGACCGGTCAACAGCATCGGATCCGTCGAATGAGTGGCCACGTGCTCGATCTGTTCGATGAGCGCGTTGAACGGCTTGTTCTTGGTGTCGATACCCGATTTCAGCGACGACAACCCTTCTCGCTGCTCGATCCTGAACCGCGCGGCAATGCGATCGTACTTGGACAGGTCCAGGTCGATCAGGCGGAACGTGCCGGCGTCGCGGCCGGGGCCTCGAAAACCGCTTCCCAGTTCGGGTGGGGCGCGGGAGCATACATCGGCGCCAGCGAGAAATCCGCCGTATCCGGGAAGAAGCGGAACCGCCATCGCAGTTCGTGGATCTCCCCGGCGTTGGGCACCCCGAGCACGGAAGCCTGCGCCCAGATCACACCGACGGTGTTGAGCCGCCGACCATCGCCGATGATGGCGATCCCGATCGCCCCGCTCCAGCCGGGGTCGGGGGCCAGGAAGTGGTCCAGAAGCCCGCCGGCATCATCCGCCCACACCGTCGCATCGCTGACATGGTCCTTGAGCACCGTCGGCCCGGCAAGCGCCGCCAGGCAACTCACGCCGACGGTCGCCGGGACGACCAGAAAACCTTGTCCCACATGGCCCAGCCAGAATCCACCCCTCGCGCATGACACACTGCTCAGTTCGGGTTCGCGCATGCCGGGTCGGCCGGCGGAGCGTCGCCCTCGGGGGCCGGCGGTTCGCAGGTGGCACTCGTGTTCAGGTGATTGCGGACATTCACCAAGTCGAAGATGTTGATTGCCCCGTCGGCGTTGACATCCGCGCGGAAGTTGAGGGGAGATACCGTCTGGTTCAACTGGTTGCGGACCTGGACCAGGTCGAAAATGTTCACCGTGCCGTCGCCGGTCGCGTCGCCCGCCAGGCAACGGATGTACACCTCCGTCTCGCCCTGCTGGCAGGCGGCCGTGACGGTCAGCGTCAGGCAGGTCGCGTTCGGCACGCCGCTCAACGTCACCGTCGCCTGGTCGCCCTCGATGAGCACCGCGTCCACGTTGCCCGCCGACGCCTGCACCGCGACGCCGTCCGCCGGGCCGTCGAAGGTCAGCACCACCTGCGTCGGCCCGCCCAAGCGGCACTCAAGCCCCGCATCCAGCGTCGAGCCGATCGGCAGGTCAATGTCGAAGTCCCCGACGCTGCCGTGCGTGTTGCGTGAGAGCGCCACGGTGAGGACCGGCGCTTGCGGCTCGTTCAAGAAGAACGGATAGGTTACGTTCTCCTCGATGCCCCAGATATCGGTGAAATCCCAGCCGACAAACGTGGCCTGCTGTTTCATCTCGGCCGTGGTCTTGCCTGCCCCTCCGTCCGACGTGCTTTGCCCGGAGGTCTGCATGTCCCAGTACGAGTTCGAGACCGTGCCGTAG
>JAAYDF010000285.1 GCA_012729395.1 Phycisphaerae bacterium | reverse complement strand
TATCGTCGTAAAGCCCCTGACGTCGCAGCAGGTCAAACAGTCGCCCCAGCCATTCATCGAAGTAGGCCACCTCCGCAAGGGCAAGGTTCCAGAGATCCTGACGCTCCTTATTGGTCATGGTCTCCAGGCCGGCCACGTACTTTTGCTTGTCCTTGTTGGTTGCGTGCATTTGCGAAACAGACAAGTCGGTGAAGCTTTTACGATAACGGCCGGGCGGTAGAAACGGGGCGTGCGTTTCATCGGAGTGGATATACAGCAGGAAAGGCTTACGCGGATCGCGTTCGCGCGTCAACCAGTGCATGGCCTCACCGAGGACCACCGGCGTCTGGCCTGTTTTGCAGTATCGTCGGCTGAGTACTCGATGAAGCCGCCCCGTCGCCTTGACCAGCTTGCTGAACGGTTGGACTTCATTGGCTTGCAGGTTGGACATCGTGCGGAACCCGCGGTCGAGCTTGGTCAGCGGACCAACGTAAGGAATGTCCGCGAAGGCGGCCGTGTCGTACCCGTGTTGAGAAAAGATCTCAGCCATCGTCCGGTAGGGCGAGTCCAGCAGGAGGTGCTGATCGTGGCCGCCGTGCTTCGCGGGCAGCATCCCCGTGAAGACAGAGGCCATGACCGGAAACGTCCACGAGGATGGGCTGATGGCCGTCTCGAAGATCATCGCCTGCGCGGCCACCTGGTCGATGTGTGGCGAGGTCTTCCGCGGGCAGGCGCAGCACGAAAGCCATTCCGGTCGGGCGGAGTCCAATACGACGAACAGGATATGAGGACGGCGATCCGCAATGGGTTTGAGATCTTCACCGGCGATCATGATTTCGTGTCATCCTCGTATGTATGGCCGTTGGCTGGCCAAGGGCATTCACCAAGAGAGTCACCATGCTTGCGGATTCCCAATGGGATCCAAGCCGGGATGGTCACAGTGTGCTCTACGAGAAGTAGTGACGTTCGTTTGCACCACCACACGCTGGTGCCTGGGGATAACAACTCTTCGACCCTCAGGAGAGATCTGGCCACGCAAGAACGAAGAGCATGCTACTTGCCAGACCCGCACGTGCAAGCATGCGGTTTGGTGGAACAATCGGCAGGTAGCTTGATGAGTAACTCAACAAGGGGGTCGCGGATCTGATTCGCAAGCCGTGAGCTTCAAACGTGCGTTTCCATTGTGCTACTCGGAAATGCAGGAATGCCTGAAGGAAGCGTGGATACTCTCCATGTCCGCTAGGCAGCACCTTTGCCAACCAAGGACTCGGGCGATCAGTTATCGCGCGTGGTGTGTTGCCTGGCCGTGCGCCAGCTGTGCGCGCCTCTGTCTTTCGGAAGGGGGCGATGACGCGCCGAAGAATGCTGGCAAGCTTGCGTGCATAAGTGCTGGGAATCGACAGAACCATCCAAGTCGCGGTGGGGACTGCGAATACAAGATGGCAGTGCGGTGCGGAGATTCGCCTCATCTCAGAGAAGGCATCAGCGAGGTTAGGAAGGTGTTCGATAACGTGGTTTGAGAAGATCATGTCGAAGAACCCCGTTGGAAACGGAGTCCGATCGATGGAGCACTGGACAAAAGGGGATCCCTTTGCCGAGCGAACTGCCGGATGGGTGTAGACATCACTGGCAATAACGTTACCGAGCGATTGAAGCTGGGAAGTTTGGTATCCTGCCCCGCATCCAAATTCGAGTATGCGAAGTGGGCGATCCACTCGTGGCAGCATAGGACGCAAGGTGTCAATAATGATCGCCATTTCCCATTGGCGCTTGTATGCTTTTCGATGAGCGAGTGTGCTAATTATAGGCATGTGAATCCTAAAATGGTAAAGCATCGCATGGTGTGAGACAGTCGTTGCGAAGCGATCGATGTCTCTTGCCGGGCCACGCCGTGTGTCTCGTCAGGGGACAAGCAGTGATCACAGTCTGTATCGGTTGACCATGCGGTACGCCAGCCGGCGAGGCAGTGCCTTGACTGCCGTCAGCACAAGACGTTCTCTTACCGTCAAGCCGAAGCCGCTGCGCAAACCTTCTACTAGGTCGGGCCGGATCGTTGCTTGGCCGCCGGCCTCTCGGAACAGGTAATCGTACATCAGCCGTTTGCCGAACGCACGGTAGGTTTCCTCAACCTGCCCGCCAATCTCGGTGGCTGTCTGCAGGTGGCGCAGAAGAATGGTCGCTTCGACGTCCCTGCCGGGGCCGCGGACATTGAAGTCCGTCATGGCGCCGGGCACATTCTTGTGATAATGGCAGCAGACCTCGGCGGGATAGCCGATCAGGGGGTATTGCAGAGCCACTCGCCACCACATATCGCGGTCTTCCATCAGCGGCAAGCTTTCATCAAACAGCCCAAGCTTATCGAAGATGGAACGGTGCATGAGCATTGCCGACGGGTAGTAAGCCAGGTCCATTCCCGTGGCGAAGAAGTCTACCGGCCTATCCGCCCGCAGATGAGCCTCCAATTCTGCCGACCATCGTTGCGTGGATATGCGGGCCGTGCCGCCGTCCTGATTGAGCCAGATCACGTCGTAGTTGGCCCCACACCACTTGAGTTGCGGGTTGGCCTGAAGTACACGCACTTGCGACGCGATCCGGTGGGGTAGCCAGATGTCATCCGCGTCGTGCAGGGCGATCCATTCGCATTGGGCGTGGCGGATGGCGATATTCCGCGATCCGCCGCAGCCCGCATGTTCATGCCAGATGTACTTGACCCGCTCGCCGTGCTTGCTGACGTATTTCTGGACGACGTCCTTCGTGCCGTCCGTGGAGGCATCGTCGCTGACGATGATTTCCTCGACCGGATATGTCTGTGCCAGAATGCCGTCCAGCGTCCGCGCAATATAGGGCTCGGCGTTCCACGCGGGGATGACGACGGAGATGCGATACTCATTCATTCGTACAGATTCCACTCATACATGATGGGAGCAGGCCCGTGTCATGTGAGGCACCATGTCGGCTACGCATCCACGCATGCGCGTCGGTTTACTCCTGACACGCGTCGCGACGCACTTCGCTTTCGTATGCTGCGCGCCCGTTGTTCGTTAGGGACTCGTCAACTAAAAGCGGCGCGGGGTGGTTCCCATCTCGAGCGAAGTGTAAGCAGGCTATAGGGTAGAGGGCTATCTGGCAAGCCCATGTCGCCTTCGGAGCATCCCTAGCCCGCCCAACGCCAGTACCGCCATTGTGCCTGGCTCAGGAACCGCGCAGACACGGAACCCGATGTCATTGATCTCCAGCGCCGGGCTGGCGTAGGTGCGATACGACGCCTGCAGTTGGGTCTCGCCGATGCTGTTGAACGCGCCGCCTCGCAAGCCACGAGACGAGCCAATCACATGGTCATTCCATTCCCGCAGGTTTCCGCCCTGGTCGAACGTGCCGTACGGGCTGGCGGAGTTCTCCCACTCGCCAACCACAGTGCGGTAGTAGGGACTGCCGATTCCATCGGTCCCGCTGTCGCCGTCGTAGGTCGCATAGTTGCCGGGGTCTGTTCCACCCTCCACAAACGGGGTGCCTGTGGTGCTTAGGGCGCCGGCGTTGTTCACATGTCCCGAGGTCGCTTCATGGCTCGTCGGGTAGAGCCAGTAGTTGCCGGTCGCGCCGTCGTTCTTATGATACGCGGCCTTGTACCACTCATCCTCGCTGGGGATCGCCCACTTCCAGTCTGCGTTACGCGACACAGCCTGAAGCTCCTCATTGGTCATCGCGCCGTTGAGTGTGTACGCACCGGTTTCCGTCGTGCCGACACCCTGCGCACCGGTCGGCTGGCCGTTGTGCAGCCAGTTGGCGAACCGGGCCGCGTCGGACCAACTCACGTAGTTCACCGGCCGATTCGCGTAGTCAGCTGCCACGCTGTACGTGTAGCTGCCCGACGTGCCGCTCTGCTGGATCTTGCAGCCGTAGATGCTTGTCCACATGTTTGCGCGGTACAGCCCGTAGGGGTCTGCCTTCGCCACAGCGTTGAGGAACTCGGTATACTGCCCCGCCGTCACCTCGTACTTGCCGATACTGTACGTGTAATCCACAGCGCCGCAGATGCGGTCTGGGCCGAGGCCGCCCGCGCCGGCGCCCGAAAGAGCCCCCGTGTTGCCCGGATTGCCCACCGGTACGGTCTGGATGTTCACCGCCCAAGCCGAGCCCGCCAGTAACGTCATCGTGAGTACACAAGCTGATGCGGCTGTTCTGGAGACGATCATGCGATTCCCCTTCTACTCGTGATCCGGCTACGCCGCCGGGCTGTGCATGGCTCACCACCTCCGCGTGCTTGCCTCTGCAAGTGCAGACACACGGCCGTCCGCGCAGACGCCCCACGCATGGCTGCGCGTTCAGCCTCTCGCTCAACTCCCGTACTCTCTCTCGAAAACCCTGCCGACCGGCAGGCCCAGATCCGAGGACCAAGCCCTCGGAGCATACATGTTCCCCACCTTCAACCCAGCAATGGTATGCAGTATACCATTGCGTCGCCTCACGTCTACCTCATTTTCAGAGTTTTGCGAAAGGTATTTGCTTTTCTTCTGTGCCCGGTCGGGGGGAGGCCCTTCCGGGCGACATGAATCACCCAGTACCGGGAGCCGGTTGGCTCGGCCTCAGGCGAGCCGCTACATGGGCTCGCCAAGAGCCGGAGCATTCAGCACGACTGCAAACGGTCAAGGCTCTCATCGCTCCGGCATCACACACAGATCGTACACAATGTCTGGTGCTATAAATGGTTACAGTCCTGCTCGGCGAGTTGCGCCTGTTCTCGAGAGCAGGCCACGGCTACGCCACGGCCTCGCGAATGAGGGCGTCCATCTCGCGAGCCACGCCACGCGGCAACGCCCGCAGCAGCCCGCAGAGCCACCGGGTCACCTAACCATCGTGTGGGATTGGCTTACAGGTCGGTAGAGGAATGTGCGGATGACCCCTTGGTCACAGTGTTTTCCCAGCCCCGCGCCCGGAACACATAGGACCTCCGCCAGTCGGTCTGCTGGCAGTTCAAATGGCGGGAGGTCAAGATAGACTCCTGAGTTGTCATATACTCGGACATCTCCTCCATGCGCTTTGTCCAGGTTTGGAGTGATGCCAGGGTTATCCGTCGGGTAATGCTCGGTGATATATACGTATTGATACTGACGAAGCTTTGGCAACACGGATAGTATCTGTGCGTTGGACAAATGCTGAAAGACCTGCCGAACAAAGCACACATCACCGCGCGGCAACTCGCTGCCGACAATATCTAAATGCATAAAGTGCGTTGTTGCATTGCCATACTCCTGCTGGAGTGTGTCGATTACGGGTTTGACGATGTCAACGCCAATGTATCGCGAGCAGAACGGAAGAAGCTGCTTGCCTATGCTAAAGTCTCCGCAACCGAGGTCGACAAACACTGAGCCGAAAAACTCCTTACTGGATGCGTGCTTCCCGACCAGAGAAATGTATGGCGACACCACGTGGTCAGTGGCGGAGCCCGGCCCGGAGTAAAACATCTTCCCCCTCCCTTCCCCCCCCCCCC